>JAJYEB010000247.1 GCA_021790375.1 Chloroflexota bacterium
CCTGCTGACCACGGGCGCCGCGGCGGTCGGGATGCTGCTCGGCGGGGCCGCGCTTTGGTTGGCCGGGGTGGCGGCGGCTGCGCTCACGGCGCTGGGTGCCTTCGCGATCCTGTACGAGCACGAACCGCGTGGTGTGCCGATCGAATCGCTGGCGCCACCCGCGGTCGGGGGCATCGGGACCCTGGGCCTGGCTCATCTCGCGGGGGTGGGGGTGCTGGCATTGCCGGCTCTCGCGGTCGGGGGTGGGCTCGTCGCGGCGAGCGTGGCGCTCGAGCGCCAGATGCTGGGCCCTGCCGATGGGGTCGTCGAACGGCGCCGCA
This sequence comes from Chloroflexota bacterium, assembly GCA_021790375.1. Classification (GTDB taxonomy): domain Bacteria; phylum Chloroflexota; class Limnocylindria; order Limnocylindrales; family CSP1-4; genus JAJYNJ01. Next base: position 321 of record JAJYEB010000247.1, read on the forward strand.
ACCTGCTGCAGCAGCTCAGCCTGCTGCTCGCGTTCGTCGCGTTCGCGGGCGTCGCCGGCGGCGTGCCGGGAGGGCTCGCCGAGCCCGCGGGGCAGGGTGCCAGTCTCCCGCTCAACGAGTCGGGCCTGGTGCTGCTGGTCGTGGGCGATGCGGCGGTGGCGTTCCTGCTCGGCTACCGGCTCGCGGCGGTGCGGGTGGTGAGGGTGCGCGATGCCGCGTTTGCGGCCGGCACGTTCGCCGTGGTGGTGGGCGTGGCCGCGGCCGTGCTCCGGGCGCTTGCGCTGCCGCGCCTCGTCGGCCCGGCGGTGCTCGCCGTGGTCTTCGCACTGTGGGCGGCCTACCGCGCTGCGCCCGGCTCCGAGCGGCGGTCGTTCGCGTGGCTCTGGGAGTACGGCATCCTGTCCGTGGCCGCGGCGCTTGCGGTCGCCTGGAACCTGCTGCTGCGCTGACCGAGCTGCTGCCAGGTCGACCTGCTGCCGGTCGAGCTGCCGAGGCGACCTGCTGCGCCGACCTGCTGCTGGGCCGACCGACCGGCTCCTGCGCCGACTTGCTGCCGGGCCGCCCGTCGCCCGGGCCCTCGGCAGCACCGATCGCCCCGCCCCCGCCCCGCCCTGTGGCTACCGGAGTGCAGAGTCCCCGGCCGGATCAGACAGCTGCCTGTGCGAGACGCGCCAGCAGCAGCTTCAGCTCGGCGATGGTCTCCGGATCGTCCTCGGCGTCAAGCAGCATCCGGAGGCCGGTCCGGACCAGGTCGAGCTCATCGAGCGAGAGCTCCACGTTGACGTGCGCGACATGCCCGAGTTCTTCGACTGCTTCCACGGCGATGCCTCCCGTCACGAACGATCGTAGCGCCCGGTCACGGGCCCGCAAGGGCCGAACTTCGGCGATCAGGCGCAACACGTTCGCGCCTCTGGGTGCCGCCCCCGGCCACATCGGGCGATCGGGCGATCGGGTGCCGCGCCGGTCGCGTGCCTCTCTATCGGGTGCCGCGCCGGTCGCGTGCCTCTCTATCGGGTGCCTGCCCGTCGGGTGCCGCCCGGTCGAGTCGCGCATGGGCGCGCACCGCTATTGCACACGGGGGGAGCCTTACGCGGAGAGGTGCACCCGATCGCAGAGTACGGGATCCCCGGGGAGGGCCGTTGCGCACCCGCACGACCCCAACCCCCGCACGAATCGACCCTCGAGGCGGCCGCCGATCGGGACCCGGCACGGCTGCGGGCGTCAGTGAACGGGGCCTCGGCCACGTAAGGTTCCCCGGGCGTGCGATAGCGCCTATTCCGGGGCGGTCGGTCGCTACTGCTCGCCTGACGTTCGATAGCTCCGGACTTGCGCCAGTCCACCGCTGTCGGCCGGCGGGCGTGCGTTGGAGCAGATTCCGGGTCGGTCTGCCGCGCCCGATCCCGCGCCGGATGTCGCGCCGGGTGTCGCGCCGCGCCAACGCGCCGCCGCGCCAACGCGCCGCCGCGCCGCCCCGCCGCGCCCGATCCCGCGCCGGATGTCGCGCCGGATGTCGCGCCGCGCCGCCGTGACCCGCGCCAACGCGCCGCCGCGCCCGATGCCGCCCCGTGCCCCCCGCCGCACCACATGCGCCGTTTGACAGAGTCGGGTCCCGGATGGTACATAACGACGGCCCCACGTCCGCCGTGTAGTCATGGGCGTCGCACGGCGCGTCGGGCCCTGAGCCCGATCGAAGGAGTCCATGAGCTTCCCCGAACTTGCAGGCGCGGCCACCACGGGTGCGTCCACCGTCCGACTCAAGAGGCAGCTCGTCGAGCAGGCCATCGCCGCCGCCACGGCCGCCAACTGGAGCGACGCCGCCGAGATCAACCGCCGGATCCTGGAGCTGGGGCCCGACTCGGCCGCCGAGAACCGCCTGGCCAAGGCCCTCTGGGAGCTCGGCGACCTGGGCGACGCACGCGAGCACTACCAGGCCGCCCTGGCGCTGGACCCCACGAACCGGATCGCCGAGCGCAACATCGACCGGCTCCGCGTCCTGCTGGTCGAGGCCGGCGACCGGACCACTCCGGCCGAGGTCGGCGACAAGGCGCCCGTGAACATCTTCGTCGAGGAGACCGGCAAGACCGGGTTCGCGGGGCTCTACGAGCTCGCCCACCCGCGACAGCTCGCGCAGGTCAACCCCGGCGACCTCGTCGAGCTGGTGCCCGACGGGAGCCGCCTGCTGGCGCGGTCCAACGGCCACCACATCGGGACCGTCGACCCGAAGGTGGCAGCCCGGCTGCTCAAGCTGATGGCCGAGGGAAACCAGTACACGGCCGGGGTGACGAGCCTGGGCGAGCGTGACGTGCGGATCATCATCCGCGAGACGTACCAGGATCCGCGCAACTACGGCAAGGTCTCCTTCCCGACGGCCGCCAAGGCTTCCGACCTGCGGCCCTACACCAAGGGCACGCTCGTCCGCGAGGAGATCGACCTCGAGGAGGAGCTGGAGTACGACGAAGAGGACGAGTCGCTCGACGACATCGACCGCGTCGTGCCCGCCCAGGTGACCGACGACGAGGCGTTCGTCGAGGAGCCCGACGCACTCGACGAGGAGGCGTAACCGGCCCGCGCCACGCGCGCGGCCACGATCGGGATTCCCGCTCGCCACCACCGGTAGACTTCGCCGAGATGCCTGAGACGCTCTCGTCGCTCATCCGGCCCGAGCAGGGTCCGCTGCTGCCCACGTTCGAGCGCCTCGCGCCGCCCCCGCCGCTCAACGTGGTCGCGGCGGAGATCGAGGCACGATCGCGGCCCGGCGACGTGGTCGTCGACCTGTTCGGGCGCGGGGGGTGGGTCGCCCGGACCGCGATCGCCCACCTGCGCCGCAGCTACACGTTCGAGTCGGCGCCCCTGACGCGGCTGCTGGCCGAGATCGTGCTGCGGCCGCCGGACATCCGCCACTTCGACGCCGCCGTCCAGTCGCTGGCGGCCCATCCACGGGGCGACGGCAACGTCCGGCAATCGATCGCCGAGATGTTCGCGTCGCGCTGCCCCACCTGCGGCCGCTCGGTGACGGTCGACGAGTTCGTCTGGGACGGCGAGGCCGAGGCGCCCTTCCGGAAGAGCTATCGCTGCGTCACGTGCCGCGACCAGGTGGGTGGTGGCGAGCAGCGGACGGCTTCGGCCGACGCCGCCGACGCGGCGCGTGCCCAGGCGACCCGGGCCAGCCACGAGGACCTCGACGCGCTGCTGTCGCGCTACCCCGTGATGGCCGGGCTGGAGGACCTCCCGCGGCAGCTCCTCTCGCTGTACACCCCGCGCACCCTCGCCGCGTTCCACGCGATCGTCGAGCGGCTGGACGGGGACCTGCGCGCGGCACCGGTCGAGGCGGCGCTGCGGCTCGCGTTCCTCCACGCGGTCCTGCCGGCCAGCAAGCTCAACAGCTACCCGGGGCGGGTCGCCGCCCTGCGGGTCTCCAACGGGCGCGTGCGCCTGCCCGGGGGACACCAGTGGCGCGAGCGGAACCCGTGGCTGCTGTTCGAGGATGGCTGCCGTCTCGTGCGGGGCTTCATCCAGCGGGTCCAGGCGCTGCCGGGCGGGCAGATGCAGGCGCGCTTCGGCGACGACCTCCTGGACCTCGCCGACGCCACGGCCAACGTCGTGCTGCGGCGCGGCCTGCCGCCGCCGCACGAGGGGA
>JAJYEB010000248.1 GCA_021790375.1 Chloroflexota bacterium
CGACCGCGCGCGACGGCCGTCGGCGGGGCCGGCATGGCCGCCGCGGGACAGGCGTGGCCGCCGGCCACCATCAGTCGGGGCAGGGCATCTCCGCGCCCGTCATCGGGCGCCAGTGCAGGTCGGGCTGGCGCGCCGCCGTGGCCTCGTCGAGCCGCCGCACCGGCGCCGTGTGGGGTGCCGTGTGCACCGCGTCCGGGTCCGTGTGGGCCTCGGCCGCGATCGTCACCAGCGCGTCGGCGAAGTCGTCGAGCGTCTCGAGCGCCTCCGTCTCGGTCGGCTCGATCAGCATCGCCTCCTCCACGATCAGCGGGAAGTAGATCGTGGGTGGGTGGTGGCCGTGGTCGATGAGCCGCTTGGCCACGTCGAGCGTGCGGATCCCCGTCTCCCGGTGGAGCGTGGCCGAGGAGGCCACGAACTCGTGCTTGCAGACCCGGTCGTAGGGGATGTCGTAGGTGCCGCGCAGCCGGTGACGCAGGTAGTTCGCCGCCAGCACGGCGTCCTCGGACACCTCCCGGAGACCGCTGCCGCCGTGCGCCCGCAGGTACGCGTACGCGCGCACCAGCACGCCCACGCTGCCCACGTACGAGCGCACCCGGCCGATGCTCGCCGGCCGCTCGCCGGGCCGTTCGAGCCGGAACGAGCCGTCCGCCTCGCGCAGGACCCGGGGCGCGGGCAGGAACGGCAGGAGCCGCTCCCCCACCGCGACCGGCCCGGATCCGGGCCCGCCCCCGCCGTGCGGCGTGGCAAAGGTCTTGTGCGTGTTGAAGTGCATGGCGTCGAACCCCGCGGCGCCCGGCCGGAACGTGCCCATGACCGCGTTGAAGTTGGCGCCGTCCATGTAGGCAAGCGCGCCGACGGCGTGGACCGCCTCGAGGATCTCGACCACCTGGTCCTCGAAGAGCCCGAGCGTGGAGGGGTTGGTGAGCATGAGGGCGGCGGTCCGGAGGCCTAGCGCGGCCCGCAGTGCGACGAGGTCAACCCCGCCCCGCGCGTCGGAGGGCACCGTGACGGTGCGGTAACCGGCCATCGAGGCCGTGGCGGGGTTGGTGCCGTGCGACGAATCGGGCACGATGATCTCGCTGCGCTCGACGTCGCCCCGGCTGCGGTGGTAGGCCCGCACCATCAGGATGCCGGTGAGCTCGCCCTGCGCCCCGGCGGCCGGCTGGAGCGTGACCGCCCGCATCCCGGAGATCTCGCACAGCCACTGCTCGAGCTCCCAGAGCAGCTGGAGCGTGCCCTGGGCGGCCGCGTCGGGAACCAGCGGATGCAGGTCGGCGAAGCCCGGCAGGCGCGCCGCCCACTCGTTGATCTTGGGGTTCCACTTCATGGTGCACGAGCCCAGGGGGTAGAAGCCTGTGTCGACCGCGAAGTTGAGATGGGAGAGGTTGACGAAGTGGCGCACCGCCTCGGGCTCGTCCACCTCGGGCAGTGCCGGCGGCCGCGCGCGAAGCTGCTCCGCCGGGATCCCCGCCAGCGCGTCGGCCGGGGGGTGCGGGACGCGGGTGACGCCGCGGCCCGGGCGCGACAGCTCGTCGAGGGTGGGCTGCAGCACGGGACCGACGGCCGGACGAAGGTCGGTCATGCCGCCACCTCCGCCGTCACGCCGGCCAGCGCCGCGGCGAACGCCTCGATCTCATCCGGCCGCGTCACCTCCGTGGCGCACACCAGCAGCCCGTCGCGCAGCACCGGGTCGTCGGGGAACCAGCTCGCCAGCGGGAGCCCGGCCAGGATGCCGCGCTCGAGCAGCGCGGCATGGATCCGCGGAGCGCCGGGCACCCGGACGGCGAACTCGTTGAGGTACGGCGCGTCGTGGATCCGCGGAGCGCCGGCCGCCGCCAGCGCCCGCTCCAGCTCCCGGGCACGCGCGGCGCCCAACGCGGCCGCATCCCGCAGACCGTGCGGGCCCATTGCGGCCAGGTACACCGTGGCCGTGAGGGCGCACAGTGCCTGGTTGGTGCAGATGTTGCTGGCCGCCCGCTCGCGGCGGATGTCCTGCTCGCGGGCGCGGAGCGTCATCACGAACGCCCGGCGGCCGTCGGCGTCGGTGGTGCGGCCCACCAGGCGTCCCGGCACCTGGCGGGTGAGCGCCGTGGTCGCGGCCAGGATGCCCAGGTACGGGCCGCCGTACCCGAGCGGCAAGCCGAGCGGCTGCCCCTCCCCCGCCGCGATGTCCGCGCCGTAGGCTCCCGGGGGGGCCAGGACCGCCAGCGACACGGGCTCCACGACTGCCACGAACAGCGCGCCCGCGGCGTGCGCCAGGCGCGACGCCTCGGCCATCGACTCGAGCACCCCGAAGACGTTGGGCTGCGCGAGCACCACCCCGGCCACCGGACGCCCCCCGTCCGCCAGGAGCCGCGAGAGCGCGTCGAGGTCGGTGGACCCGTCGGGCCGGGTGGGGATCGGCTCGACCGCGAAGCGCGTCCCGTCCAGGTAGGTGTGCGTGGTGGCCTGGTACTGCGGATGGACCGCGGCACTGACCAGGACGCGGTCCCGTCCGGTGGCACGCAGGCAGATCAGCGCGGCCTCCGCGGTCGCCGTGGCCCCGTCGTAGTGGGACGCGGACACCACGTCGAGCCCGGTCAGCTCGGCCAGCATCGACTGGTACTCGTAGATGGTCTGCAGGGTGCCCTGGCTGATCTCCGGCTGGTAGGGCGTGTACGCGGTGGCGAACTCGCCGCGTGACACGACCTGGTCCACCAGGGCCGGGACGTAGTGGCGGTAGACGCCGGCACCGAGGAAGCTCACCAGGTCGACGCGGTTGCGGGCCGCCAGCTCGCGCAGGCGCGACGCCAGTTCCTGCTCCGGCTCCGGCCCCGGCAGATCGAGCCCGTGCGCGCGGACGGAGGCCGGGATGTCGTCGAAGAGCTCGTCGACCGATCGCATGCCCAGCGCGGCGAGCATGCGGGCACGGTCGGCCGGCGTGTGCGGCCCGTAGGGCATGGCGTCAGGCCCCGATCAGCGCGCGGTACGCGGCCGCATCCTTCAGTTCGGTGGTCGCCCCCTCGTCGGCGATCCGGAGGCGCACGATCCAGCCCGCGCCGTAGGGGTCCGAATCCAGCAGCTCGGGCCGCGCCACCAGCTCGGAGTTGACCTCGAGCACCTGCCCGGCGACCGGCGAGAAGAGGTCGCTGACGGCCTTGACCGACTCGACCACGCCGAACGTCTCGGCCCGCTCGAGGGTCCGGCCCACCTGCGGCAGCTCCACGAACACCACGTCGCCGAGCTGCTCGGCGGCGAACGCGGTGATCCCGACCACCCCGGTCTCGCCCTCCACCCGAAGCCACTCGTGCTCGTCGGTGTAGAGGAGATCCTCCCTCACGTCCACGTTCATCTCCCTGTGTGGCCTGGCACGGACCGGCGCCCGTCAGGCCGGGCGGCGGTAGAAGGGAAGCGCCACGACCTCCGCGGGCACGCGCGTCTCCCGGATCGCAACGTCGAGCATCGTACCGGCGTCCGCGGCGCGCGGTGGCACGTACGCCATCGCGATCGGCTCGCCGAGGGTGGGCGACTGGGTGCCGCTGGTGACCGTGCCGCAGGCCGCCTCGGCCCCCGGCTCGTGCACCGGGTACCCGTGGCGGGCGATACCGCGACCGCGCACGATCAGCCCCACCAGCGCCTTCGAGCGCCCCCGGTCCTGGGCCGCCGCCAGCGCCGCACGTCCCACGAAATCGCCGGGCTTGGCGAACTTGACCACCCGGCCCAGTCCCGCGTCGAAGGGCGTGGTGTCGCGGCCGAGCTCGTTGCCGTAGAGCGGCATGCCGGCCTCCAGGCGCAGCGTGTCCCGGGCGCCGAGGCCCACCGGCTCCACGTCCTCCGGGGCGCCCGCCGAGAGGAGCGCGTCGAAGACCGCCGGGCCCTCGTCCCAGGCCACGAAGCACTCGAAGCCGTCCTCGCCGGTGTACCCGGTCCGGGCCACCAGGGCCGGCACCCCGGCCACGCGCCCCTCGGCGATG
>JAJYEB010000249.1 GCA_021790375.1 Chloroflexota bacterium
GTCGACCTGGGGCCCGAGGCGGTCGAGGTCAAGGCGTCGACGGGCAACCTGATCGGATACGAGGGGGCCGGCCGGGGCATCTCGGCGACGGCCGTGGTCACGGTGAGGCGACGATGACGTGGCGCGACAGATGAGCCTGCGGCTGACCAACACGCTCACGGGACGGCAGGAGCCGTTCGTGCCGCTGGAGCCCGGCCACGTCCGGATGTACAGCTGCGGCCCGACCGTCTACGCGCCGGCCCACGTGGGCAACTTCCGCAGCTTCCTGTTCGCCGACCTGCTGCGCCGCTACCTCGGCTGGCAGGGCCTCTCGGTCACCTGGGTGATGAACATCACCGACGTCGACGACAAGATCATCCGGGACGCTCGCCGGGAGGGCGTCGGGATTGCCGAGCTCACGGAGCGGTACACGGCCGCGTTCCTGGACGACGCCCGGCGCCTGCGGATGACGCCGCCCGACGTCATGCCACGCGCGACCCGGCACATCCCCGACATGGTGGCGCTGATCGAGCGGCTCCTCGAGAGCGGCCACGCCTACCGCACCGACGACGGCTCGATCTTCTTCCGGATCGCGAGCTGGCCCGGGTACGGGCGGCTGGCGCGCCTCGACCCGACCCAACAGCGCGTCGGTGAGCGCGTCGAGTCGGACGAGTACGACAAGGACGATGTCCGCGACTTCGCCGTCTGGAAGGGCCCGAAGGAGGGCGAGCCCAGCTGGGACACCAGCATCGGTCCCGGTCGGCCGGGGTGGCACATCGAGTGCTCCGCGATGAGCATGCGCTACCTGGGTGCCTCGTTCGACATCCATACCGGGGGGGTCGACCTCGTGTTCCCGCACCACGAGGACGAAATCGCCCAGTCCGAGGCCGCGACCGGCATGCGGTTCGTGCAGACCTGGCTCCACTGCGCCCACCTGCAGATGGGCGGCGAGAAGATGGCCAAGCGCACGGGCAACATCGAGCGACCGGCCGACGTGTACGCCCGCGGCTTCTCGCCCCGCGCCCTCCGCTACGCGCTGATCGCCGCGCAGTACCGCGCCCCTCTCGAGTTCGGCGACGACTCGCTGCGTGCCGCGGCGTCGGCGGTGGACCGGCTGGCGACCGCACTGGCCGCGCTCGACGCCTACCGCAGCGACGCGCCCGACGAGCCGGCGCTGCCGGCGCTCCTTGCCGACACACGCGCCAGGTTCGAGGCGGCGCTCGACGACGACCTCAACGTTTCCCCCGCGCTGGCCGCGGTCTTCGACCTGGTGCGGGAACTCAACCGGCGGATCGACACGCGTGCCCTGTCGACCGCCGATGCCGGATCGGCGGCGACGTTCCTGCGCGACCTGGACCGGGTGCTGGGGGTCATGGAGGAGGAGCCCGAAGTGCTGGAACCGGAGCTGGCGGCCATGCTGGATGAGCGGGCCTCCGCCCGGGCACGGCGCGACTGGGCTACCTCGGACCGGCTTCGCGACGAGCTCGCGGACCGGGGCGTGCTGATCGAGGACACGCGCGACGGCCAGCGCTGGCGCCGGGCGGTGGAGGCGCGTCGTGGCTGAACGGCGGGGAGGCGGACGCGGACCGGGGCCCGGCGGCGGGGGCGGCCGCCCCGGCGGCGGAGGTGGTCGACCGGGCGGCGGACGCGGATCTGGGCCGGGCGGCTGGCGAACGCGACCAGGCGGTGGGGGTGGGCGGCCCGGCGGCTGGCGTACCGGACCCGGAGGCCGGGACGAGCGCGGGCGACCCCTCGGACCGTCGGCCGGCCGCGGTGGACCGGGAGGCGGACCGGAGTTCCCCGGTGCCGGGCCGAGCGACCGCGGGCGCGACGAAGGACCGCCCGGTGGCGGACCCGACGACCGGCGGTACCGGGAGCCGTTTCCGGGCGGCGGCCGGGGGGATCGGGCCGGCTGGGAGAACCGGGCCGGCCGGGGGGACCGAGCCGGCTGGACGCCCCGGGGCGGGCGTGGGGACCGACCGCGACAGGTGCCCGGGCCTGGTGGCGATCGACCTGGCCGGCCGCCCGGCCCTCCGGGGTTCGGCGTGGACCGGGGCGGTCCTGGTGGCCGTCGCCCCGGGTCCGGTTTCGGCACGTTCGGTACCGGCCGCGACGATGTCCGCGGGGGCGACGTCCGCCCGGGCGCAGGTCCGCCGCCCGAGGGCCCGCGACCCGAAGGCCCGCGACCCGAAGGCCCCAAGGGCCGTGATCGACGTGGGCCCTGGGAACGTCCCGCACCGCCCGGCGGACCGCCGTGGCGTGGACAACCGGGCGGCCGGGGCGCGCCGCGCGAGGCGCAGGGTGGCCGCCCGTGGTGGCGGGCCGGGCCGGCCGGCCCGCCACCCGGGGAGCGGCCGTGGGGCGGCCCGCCACCCGTGGGGCGGTCGTGGGGCGGCCCGCCACCCGGGGTGCGGCCGCCAGGATCCGCGCCACGCGAGCCCCGATCGGGGCCGGGCGAGTCCCGACCCGGTGGCCCCGAGCACCCGGGCCCGTGGGTTCCCGATGAGCCCTGGCGGGAGCCGGTTGGCCCCGGTGGGGCGCGCGGGCCCCATGGACGGCGCCCAGCGCGCGAGGAGGAAGGCTGGCGCCGGCGCGAGGCCGCCGGCCCGCCGCAGGAACTCGAGTGGGGCCCGGGAGAGGATGCCGGAGGCCCGCCTTCGCCCGCCGTTGGGGACGCGGTCCCTCGGACGCTGGATGGGCTGCTCCGTCCCGACGAGGAGCTGGTCGCGGGACGGCGGCCGGTCGAGGAGTCGTTCGCGGCCAGGCGGCCGGCCCACCGGCTGCTCGTGGTTCCGCAGCGGCGCGAGGCCCTGGAGGCGCTCGTCCTCCACGCGACCCGGCTGCGGATCCCGGTCGTGGAGGTCGAGGGCGGCACCCTGACCGCGCTGGCGGGGTTCGACGGGCACCAGGGCGTGGCGCTGGTGGTCGAGCCGCGACGCTGGGCGTCGCTCGACGATGTCCTGGCCCGTGCGGTGGCCCGCTCGGAACCGCCGTTCGTGCTCGTGCTCGATTCTCTCGAGGATCCGCAGAACCTGGGCACGCTGCTGCGCAGCGCGGACGCCTGCGGGGTGCACGGGGTGGTGTTCCCGACCCGCAACGCCGCCCCGCTCACCCCGGCGGCCATCAAGGCATCGGCAGGCGCCGTCGAGCACCTCCTGCTCGTCCCCGTCGAGGACCTGCCGGGCGCCCTGGTCGATCTCCGGACGCGCGGGCTGCACCTGGTCGGCACGGATGCCGGGGCCGCCCTGTCGTACCGCGACGCCGACCTGCGGGGTCCGCTGGCGCTGGTGATCGGCAGCGAGGGGAAGGGCATGACCGGGCCGGTACGGCGCCGCCTCGAGCTGCTGGTGCGGATCCCCATGCGCGGCCATGTCGGGTCGCTCAACGCGGCCGTCGCCGGCTCGGTGCTGCTGTTCGAGGCGGCCGCCCAGCGCCCGGCCGCGCAACCGGAACCCGCGGCCGCCGCGGAGCACGGCGCGACCGTCGACGGGGATGAGACCGGGACCGGGGCAGGCGCCGCGGTCGAGGCTGCTGGCCCGGCACCGGACGCCGTGGCCCCGGACGCGGTGGGACCGGAGGCCGTGGCCCCGGACGCTTCCGGCGCGGAGGGGACGGGACCGGACGTCGGCGTGGCCGGCTCCGGTGTCCCGGCCGGAGGCGCGGTGGAGGCGGACGTCGAGCGGGCCGTGGCGGCCGACGTCGCGCCGGCCGAAGAAGAGCCCGAACCGCCCGCGGCAGGAGGCGGCGCGGACGACCTGCTGCCCGAGCGATGACGCCCAGCCGGACTCGCGCGCCGGGCGCGCTTGACCCGGTTCCGGGGCCGCCGGTACCATACGCGTTGCGGGTCGGGCTCCCCTGCTGTAGATTCCTGCCTCGCGTGCCGACGTAGCTCAATTGGTAGAGCAGCGGTTTTGTAAACCGCCGGTTCCGGGTTCGAGTCCCGTCGTCGGCTCCATCCGAAGAGGAAACTGCGT
>JAJYEB010000250.1 GCA_021790375.1 Chloroflexota bacterium
CTCGTGTCGAGGCTCACCAGCGCCCCGCCGGACGTGACCGCGAGCACGCTTCCCCCGGTGGTCGACGCGACCAGGCGATCGACCGGCGCGCCGGCACCGGGGCCGGGCAGCCGGGTGGGCTGGACGTCCGCGACGCCGCCGCCCCTGGACCGGAGCGCGTCGAGGCTGGGGGTCGGCACCGACCAGATGCTGCCGTCGCCCGCCGCGGCGTAGAGCACGTGCTGGAACGTGTCGACTGCGACCGCCGTGGCCCCGGCCACGGGGATCCTCGCGACCAGGCCGCGGCCCTGCAGGTCGTAGGCGAGCACCTCGCTGCCGGTGGCGACGTACAGGCGATCTCCCTCGCGCCCGGTGCCGCCCGACGGGTCGCTCCAGCGCGGCTCGACCGCCGCGTCCCGCACCGGCACCCCCAGGCTGCTCGTGCCGGTCACCCGGTCGTCTCCGAACGCGACGATGCCGGCCGCCATCAGGTACTTGGCCAGGTGCGGGTGCGTGAACTCGTAGATCGAGTGGGGCATCCCGTACCGCCAGTCCTGCAGGAACTCGGTCGCGGTGCGCGCGTGGTAGATCTCGTCGAAGTACATGCCGTACGGCTGCGCCAGGCCCACGATGCGGGTGGTCATGGCGGCGATGACCAGCAGCGCCATGACCAGCAGGTCGAGGCGGTCGACGTGCCCCACGCGCTCGCCGTGGAGCGACCGGCTGCGGTCGGCGCGGATGGAGCCCGGGCCCAGCAGGCCGCGCAGCGCTCCCAGGCCCCACCGCGTGGCGGGGCGCGGCACCCACTCGGCTTCGGGCGCCGTCCGGGCCGCTCCGGGACCCGCCGGACCTTCCGCCGCGGCGCCCGCGGGCTCGAGCCGGGGCGGCGCACCGGCGTCCACCGGTCCCACCACGCCCGGGGCCGGGGCACCCGTCCGTCTCCGGCGCCCCAGCAGCCACTGCACAGGGTCGAGCGCGAAGAGCGCCACCAGGAAGACGGCGATGTGGCCCGTCGCCGACAGGATCACACCGGTCTCCGAACGGAACGCGGGTCCTCCCAGCAGGTTCGCGATGTTGGGCGTGGCATAGAGCGGCAGCGTCAGGATCGCGTGCAGGTTCATGAACGACGCTGCCGCCAGCACCACGGTGGCCACCAGCCAGCGCCGCGACGTCATGGCGAGCAGCGGCAGGATCACGAAGATCGGGAACAGGTAGCGCTCGTGGACGCGGGTGGGCAGCACGAAGAAGGCCAGCGAGAGAAACGCGGCGGCGAGGAGGATCGAGCGGCGACTGTCGCGCCAGGCCACCTGCACAACGCCGATCACGATCCCCGCTAGGAGCAGCGTGGCGCCGATGACGAACCCCGGCAGCGGTCCGAGCAGGGGGACCAGGTCGTCGGACCAGGTGCCGGCGCGGGCCAGCGACACGCCGCCCGGGTCGGCGATCAGCGCCCAGCCGTTGTACGCGTTCACCGTCAGGTAGTGGTACTCGCCGGCCGTGCTCAGCACGAGCCGGAGCAGCCCCACGATGTCGAGGCGGAAGGGAACGATGACCACGAAGAGGACCGCGAGTCCGGCGGCGATCGACGAGATGATCCGCCACGGCCCCTGCTCCTCCACGAACCAGCTCGCCAGGCGCGCGCTGCGGACCCGCGGCACGGGCCCGGAGCCGGGCGCGAAGAGGTGGCGGCGCAGCAGCATGACGCCCACGATGGGCGAGAGGACGAGCCCGAACTGCGGCTTGACCAGGGCCGCGAGCACGGCCAGTGCCGCCGCCGACTCGGACCAGCCGGCGACCAGCGCCAGGATCGCGCCAAGGACCACGAGGGCGCCGAGGGCGTCAACCTGGCCCCACAGCGCGGAGTCGTACCAGGGGACCGGGTTGAACAGGTAGAGCGCCGCTACTCCCAGCGCCAGCAGGCGCACGCGCGGGGTGCGCCGCGCCGCGCCGGAACCCCGGCCGGCGTCCGACCCGGGCTGCCCGTCGTCGGCCGCCTCGTCCACCCTGCCGTTCCACGCCAGGGCGATCCGGTAGAGCACGTACGCCACGACCAGGTCGAGCAGGATCGCCGGCAGCTTGATGAGCTGGCCGATCACGACGGCGGCATCGGTCCCCAGCAGCCCCGCGATCGCCTGCCCCGCGACGCCCACTCCCCAGAGGATGTACAGGTAGGCGGGCGTGTAGTCCGCAAAGCCGGCGTTCGCGTAGAAGCCGGACGGGCCGTAGTGGGCGAGCGTGAGGGCCCAGGAGGTGAAGCTGGAGATGTCGGTCGAGAAGCCGGAGCCGGGGAACAGGACGTATGCGATGATGAGCCGGAGAGCGAGACCGGCGAGCAGGAGCAGCGCGATGGGGGGAATCCCGGCCCCGGCGCGCGTCGACTCTCCCGGCGCTCCGAGGCCACGTTCGGACCCACCCGCCGAAGGCGATCGCACCAGGGAACGGGCCTCCTGACGAGCGACGAGGTGCAGGGCAGTATAGCAACGGACACCGGGCGAACGGTCCCGCGCAGCGACTCCGGGCCGTTCGGCCGGCACGCCGACCACACCATTCCACTGCCGGTCGACGGCCCCCGCTCGCCCACCGGCGCGCGGCTGTCCGTGTTGCCGTCGTGGCGCATCGGGGCCGGGCTGGTCGCGCTCGCGGCCGTGGTGTACGTCGCCTCGGACGCGCTGCACGTCAACCTGTACAACCACTTCGTCTGGCAGGCGGAGGCGTGGCTCCACGGGCGCCTCGCCATCAGCTATCCGGTGAGCACGGGGCCGTACCAGAACTGGTTCTTCCAGGACGTCATGCCCGATCCCGGCCACCACGGCCTCGGGATCCTCCCCTTCCCGCCGCTCCCCGCCCTCGCGCTGCTGCCGTTCGTGGCCGTCATGGGGCTGGCAACTCCCTCGTCGCTGGTCGCCGCGCTGCTGGCGGCCGTGGACGTGGGCCTGGCGTGGCGTCTCCTCCACCGCGTGGCCGCCGATCGCGGCGTGGCCGTGGCGGCAACGGTCTTCTTCGCGTTCGGGACCGTGGCCTGGTACGCGGCCGCCATCGGCTCGACGTGGTTCCTCGCACACGTGGTGGCACTCGGGCTCTCGCTGCTGGCGGTGACCGTGGCGCTCGACGGCGACGTCGCGACGCGCGGAGACGCGGGACGGCCCGGGCGCTCGGATGCGGCGACCCCGCCTTCAGCGGGTGGGTCCTGGCACTCCGTGCGTGCCCTGCTCAACCGCCGTGCCTTCGCCGCGGGCGTGCTGCTCGGCCTTGCGGCCCTCTCGCGCCTGACGGTGGCCTTCGGCGCGCCATTCACGGTGTTCGTGGGCTCGGGGACGTGGCGGTCGCGACTGGTCTCCACGGGCATCGGGGTCGCCATCCCACTCGTGGGGCTGGTCGTCTACAACCTCGCCTCGACGGGCCAGGTGTTCAACCCCGCGTACAACGCCATCGCCCGGATCGAGTACCACCCGTTGCCGGCGCTCTACCATGCCGGCTGGGGGGTGGAAGACCTCCGGTACATCCCGCAGAACCTGGTGTTCTCCCTGTTTCACCTGCCCGAGGTCCGGCCGGAGTGCGGCCTGGCCCTGCTCAACCCAACCTGCGGCACCGTGCAGCCCGACCCGATCGGGATGGGACTGCTCCTGACCAGCCCGGCCTACCTGCTCGCGATCCCGGCGCTCCGGTGGATCCGCAGCAACCGCGTCGTGGCCGGGGCCGCGCTGGCCACCCTCCTGGTGGCCCTGGCGGACCTGGCGCACTTCAGCCAGGGGTGGGTGCAGTTCGGCTGGCGCTTCAGCAACGACTTCGCCCCGTTCGCGCTGGTGCTGGTCGCCCTGACCATGGCGCGGAGGGGCCTCGACCGCTGGGTCCTGCTCCTGGTGGGCCTGTCCGTGCTGATCAACCTGTGGGGCGTGTACTGGGGCCTGGTGCTCGGATGGTGAGCGGGTTCGTGACCTTCGTGGTCGCGCTGGGCCT
>JAJYEB010000251.1 GCA_021790375.1 Chloroflexota bacterium
GACCAGCGGGGAGAGCGCCTGGTAGCGGGCTGCGATGGCCGTCTCATCGATCACCCACCCATCATACCATAGCGCTAATTAGCTGACAATCCCTAACCGCCCGGTGAGCGCGCACATGCCCGCGCGAGTGGTCGCGCGGCCGATGCCCGGCACGCAGGCACCCACGCGTGTGGTCGCGCGGCCGACGCCCGGTACGCAGGCACTCGCGCGCGGTGTCGGCCCGACGCCCGGCACGCAGGCACCGGCGCGCGGTGTCGGCCCGACGCCCGGCTCGCCGGAACTCGCCACGCCGCCCGGGCTGACGCGTCACGAGTTCCGGGCCATGGGGACGACCGTCACGGTGATCGTGCCCGAGCCCGCGCGATGGGGGGTCGAGGCGGTGGTGTCCCTGTTCTCGGCCTGGGAATCCGTGCTCAGCCGCTTCCGGCCCGAGAGCGAGCTGTCGCGGCTGAACGCAGCGGCCGGTCGCGAGGTACCCGTGAGCCCGCTGCTGCTCTCCGTCGTGGAGACCGCGATACGGGCGGCGCGCGCCACCGACGGCCTCTTCGACCCGACCCTGCTCGGCGCGATGATCGCGGCGGGGTACGACCGGACATTCGAGGAACTTCCCCGGGTCGGCCCTGCGGACGCCGGGCGGGATCGCGCGACCACGGGCGGCTGGCGGACGCTCCGGGTCGACGTCGTTCGCGGCACGGTGACGCTGCCCGCAGGGGTCGGGATCGATCTGGGCGGGATTGCGAAGGGCATGGCGGTCGATGCCGCGATCGATCTGCTGGCGGCGGCGGACGCTTCGCCCTGTGCCGTCGACGCGGGCGGGGACCTGGCGGTTCGCGGCCTGCCGGCCCACCGCCTCAGCTGGCCGGTCAGCCTCGAGCTTCCCGACGGCGGTGCCCGCGTGCTCGAGATCGCCGCCGGGGCCCTGGCGACGTCGGGCATCGGGCGCCGGAACTGGGTACGCGGCGCCGAGCTTCGCCACCACCTGATCGACCCGCGGACGGGCCGTCCGGCCGGTGGCGACGGCTGGTCGGCGACCGTGGCGGCACCCACGGTCGTGCAGGCGGAGGTCGCCGCCAAGGTCGTGTTCATGCTGGGTCCCACCGCCGGCGCCCGATTCCTCCTGGAGCGCGGCCTGACCGGCCTGTACGTGCGGCGGGATTGCGGGCAGCTCGAGCTCGGCACCTGGGGCACGCTGCCGGACGTGCCCGCCGCCGGCCTGCCCGGCCGGGCCACCGTGGCGGCTGCGCCGAGGAACAGGGCGTGACGGGCGAGACCATCGCGTGGGACGTCGCCCGCGTCGGTGGAATCGTCGCGTATGTGTTGCTCACGGCTTCCGTGGCGATCGGGGTCGCGCTGAGCCTGGGCTGGCGGTCGCCTCGCTGGACGCGGTTCGTCACCAACGAGCTCCACAGGTTCGTGTCGCTCGTGGCGCTCGTGTTCGTCGGGATCCACACGGTCGCGGTCGCGGTCGACCCGTTCATCGGCTTCACGCCCGCGGAGGTGCTGGTGCCGATGCTCAGCCACTACCGGCCCATCTGGGTGGCGCTGGGAATCGTGGGCTCGTACCTCCTGGTCGCGATCTACCTGTCCGAGTGGATTCGCCCGCACGTCGGTTACCGGTGGTGGCGGCGCTTCCACTTCCTGAGCTTCGTCGCGTTCCTCCTCGCGCTCGTCCACGGCATCGCGACGGGCAGCGACGCCCGGGCGCCGTGGGCGATCCTCATGTACGCGGGCAGCGTCGTTCTGGTGGGCGCCCTCCTGGTGGCACGACTGTTCCCGGCGGATGCGTCGCGCCGGCATCCGGTGGTGGCGGCCGTGTGCGGGTCCGCCCTCGTCTACGGGATCATGTGGGCCAGCGCCGGACCCCTGCAGCCAGGCTGGAACGTGATCGCGAACGACGGACGGGGCTCGGGCGCGACGCCCCAGACGCTCGCGGCCCTCGGGATCGCCACCGCCGGCGGAGGCCAGGGCTCCCCGGCGCAGGCCGGCACAGGCGGCAGAGCGGCCTCCGGGCCGTCACCGGCCGCCACCCCGGACCCCGTGCAGGCGCCGTTCCAGGCGAGGGTCTACGGCGGCGACGGCAACTCCGTGCTGTTGTACGGGCAGCTCGAGGGAGCGGCCGGCAACCAGTTCCAGTTGCAGCTGAACGGCACGACATCGGGAGCGCTGGGCCAGGTGCAGCTGCAGGGATCGGACGGGCGGACGTGCTCCGGACCGGTGACGCGGATCGGCAACACCAGCATCACGGCCACGTGCGCGACCGGTGACGGCGCCTCGTGGACGCTGCGCCTGGTGATCGGGTCGGTGGAGCGGCGGGGCGTGACCGGCACCCTGACCGCCACGCCCGGCGGAGCGGCACAGCCGGGGTCCGGGGGTGCGGCCGGCGGCCTCTGATCCTCACCCGCCGCGGAGATCCGCGGCAACCGTCACCCGTCGCGGCGGGTAACGGTGCGGTTCGATGGTGACCGCGCGGGTTCGATCAGGCCCGACCGACCCGCACCAGGCCCCACGGTCCGGCGATCTCGGCGGGGAGGAGTTCGCCGTGATGTGCCGGGCGGGCCTGGGCGGGATCGGAGGGGTTGCCGCGACCGAGGCGGGCTGCCCGCGCCGCACCGCGAAGGGACACCGGGAGGAGGAGGGGAACCGGTGACCGGGGAGCGCGCGCTGGCCGGATCGCTTCGATCATGGCATTCGGGCCTGGAGAGGACTCCGTGGAGCCGAGGAGGCTCCGGCGGACTTCCCGTCGGAGGAGGCCCCTCGTTGATCTCACGGCGCGAACGTATCGGGCCGGCCTGAAGAGATCCTGAAACCGAGGTCGGCGCGGCCGCGTTGAGATCGGACCGCAAGGACTGCGCCGCCGGCCGTGAGTGGACTGCAACCCACGGCCCCCGGCGTGCGGGCCACCCTCGCGCCCGGGCACGGCGCGCACCGGGTCTCCGGGCCCGCTCCGTCCGCTCGCACCGGCCCCTTCGCGCCCCCGCCCGGGGCCCCGGGCGGCCGAACGGCCCTGCCGAGGTGCCCTGGCCCCCTGCCGAAGGACCCCCCACGGCCCCCCCGGTAGGCGCCGCTTGGCCCATCGGAGGGATCGACGGAGGACCCCCCAGCGCATGACCGATGGCCGTGCGTGGCGGCCGGCCCCTTGGTCGACCATGTCCGCAGGAAGGAACGGGACGACAAGCCGCCGGGCCCGGGAAGGACGACCCGCGGCGTCCCGACAAGGAGACACCCATGAACAGCAGCACCGGCAAGGCCACCGCGATCCTGCGGATCGCGCTCGGCTTCGGCTTCCTCTACGCCGGCCTCGACAAGGCGCTCGATCTGGCCGGCACCGGCGCCTTCAGCGCGGTCGGCTTCCTGAAGTTCGGCACCCTGGGCGCCTACACCGGGTCCAACCCCAAGGTGGTGGTCAACCCCACCCACGACCTGTGGGTGGCCCTGGCCAACAACGGCACCCTGATGCCGATCATCAACACCCTGGTGGTGTTCGGCGAGCTGGCCATCGGGGCCGCCCTGATCCTGGGGCTCGCCACCCGCTTCGCGGGGATCATGGGGGCGCTCCTCACGGGGCTCTTCTTCGTGGCCTCCTGGAGCTTCGCCACCGGCTTCATCAACGAGGACTTCCTCTACACCGCCCTCGCCGCCTACCTCGCCTACGTGGGCGCCGGCGCGGTGTGGGGCCTCGACGGGGTCCTCGCCCGCACGCAGCTCCTGGCCAAGACCCCGCTGCGCGTGTTCGTGGCCTGACCCGCGGCGTCCGGGTCCGTCCGGCCCCCCTCCAGGGGGCGGGCCTGACGGGCGGGCCGATCCTCCGGCCCTTCCACGGACGATCCGCCCCACCCGTCAGTCAGAAACCGCCGGAGCGCGAGCCCTGGCGGTTTCTGGATTCTCCGGGAGACGGGGGTCGGCCAGGGGC
>JAJYEB010000252.1 GCA_021790375.1 Chloroflexota bacterium
ACCGCCACGGGGTCGCGCTGATCGTCGACAACACCTTCGCGTCGCCGTACCTGTGCCGCCCGGCGGAGCTCGGCGCCGACCTGGTCGTGGAATCCGCGACGAAGTGGATCGGCGGCCACTCGGACGTGCTGGCGGGGATCGTCTGCGGCGATCCGGAACGGATGGCCGCGGTCCGGGCGCTCCAGGTGGACACCGGCGGCATCGTGGCCCCGTTCAGTGCCTTCCTCGTGCTGCGGGGGCTCACCACGCTGGCGGTGCGGATGGATCGCCATTCCGCCACGGCGCAGGTGCTCGCGGAGTACCTCGACCGGCAGCGGGACGTCGTCGTGCGGGTCCATTACCCGGGACTGCCCGGCCACCCCCAGGCCGAAGTCGCCCGCCGCCAGCTCCGCTCCGGCGGCGGGATGCTCGCCTTCGACCTCGGCAGCCGGGAGGCGGGAGCGGCCTTCCTCGACAAGCTGCAGCTCGGGGAGCGCACCGCCTCGCTGGGGAGCGTCCACACCATGGCGGTCCACCCGCCGTCCACCACCCACCGCCAGCTGGACGCGGCGGCGCTCGAGCGCGCCGGCATCGCTCCGGGGCTCGTCCGCGTGTCGGTGGGGCTGGAGGATCCGGACGACCTGCTGGACGACGCGGCCGGGGCACTGGACGCGGCCCGCGCGGTGCGCTGAGCGTGGCCACCGCGTCCTTCGCCCGGTCGGGATCGGCCCGGCTGTCCGATCCGCTTGCCGCCCTCGGCTTCGGGACCTGGCGGCTGCTGACCAGCGTGCGCTTCGCGGTCATCCAGATCATCGCCGTGGCCGTCGCGGCGGTGTTCGGGGCCATCCTGCCGCAGATGCCGGCGTCGGCGGTCCAGGATCCGTCCCAGTACGCGCAGCAGATCGCCGGGATCCACGCCCAGTACGCCGGCCTGTCGGTCCTCGGGGTCACGTTCGGGCCCACCCTGGTCGACCTGTTCGACCGGCTGGGCCTGCTGCACGTCTTCAGCGTCTGGTGGTTCACCACGCTCCTCACGCTGCTGGCCGTGAGCATCGTGGTGTGCACCGCCGACCGCACGCCGCGCATGTGGCGGAGCGTCCGGGAGGTCAGGGTCGCCCAGCCGTCCGGCTTCTTCGACCCGCGTCTGCCCAACCGGACCGCGATCGCGATGCCCGTCGCGAGCGACCGGGTGGCGACGGTGCTGCGGCGGCACCACTACGTGGTCCGCCACGGTGACGGGATGGTCTACGGCGACCGCAACCAGTACTTCAGGCTGGCCACGCTGCTCACCCACGCCGGGCTCGTGCTGTTCCTGGCCGCCGCGGCGATCACCGGCGCGTTCGGGTTCCAGACCGTGCTGGCCCTGGGCGACGGGCAGACCGCGCCGGTGCAGCCGGTGGGGACGCCCGGGAACCTCATCGTCAAGAACATCCAGTTCTCCGCCCCGACCCGCCCCAACGGCTCGTTCATCGACTTCTCGACCGACGTGGCGGTGTACCAGGACGGCCGGGTGATCGCGCAGAAGACGATCCACGTGAACGACCCGCTGACGGTGGACGGGTTCGTGATCCACCAGAACACCTTCGGGCCGGCCGCCGACCTGCAGATCCACGACGCGTCGGGACGGCTGGTCTGGACGGGGCCGGTCCTGCTCGCCGGGACCCTGGTCGGCCTGCCGCAGGGGTTCCTCACGATCCCGGGGTCGAACATCGGACTGCTGCTGGTCCTCGACCAGAGCGCGTCGGGGACCCCCCGCCTCACGCTCCAGGGGCTCACCGCCGATGCGTCGGGCGCCAACACGCAGACGGTGTTCATGCAGTCGCTGGGCGTGGGACAGACCAGCGACACGGCGGCCACCTCCGGATACGCGATTCGATGGGTGAGCACGTCGGCATTCAGCGGGCTCGTGATCCGCCGCGATCCGGGCGAGGCGCTGGTCTGGGTCGCCTTCCTGCTGCTGCTCGGCGGCCTGGTGCTGACGTTCTACTTCCCCAGGCGTCGCGTGTGGGTGCGGATCCTGCCGGAGCGGGCCGAGGTCGCGCTGCTGGCCGACCGATACGTGGACGCGCCGCGGGAACTGCGCGAGTTCGTGCGGGAGCTGCGGGCGGCGTCCGCCGGCTGAGGCTCCGCGCCGGCCCCCGGGCCTCCGCGCCGCCCCCGGGCCTCCGCGCCGGCCCCCGGGCACCGCGCCGGCCCCCGGGCAACGCGCCCGCCTCCGGGCCCCACGCCAGTCGGGCCGCGTGAGACCATGGCGCCGTGCCGACGCTGACGCAGATCTGGCGGGACGTGGTACCCACCGCCACCTGGATCTCTCCCGCGGACGTGGGACCGAAGAGCCCCGCCCCCGACCCCGAGATCGCCTGGGTCCGCGTCCTCCGGGCGCGCGTGCCGGCGCTCGAGGGCCTCGGGCCCGGAGACCTCGCGATCGTCCCCGAGACGGCGCTCACGGCGCTCGTCGCCGGTGGGGCCGATCCGCCCGTCCTCGTCGCAGAGATGGCGCGAGCGGGCGTCTCCGCCCTCCTGGTGGTCGGGGACGGCTCGCCGGGCCCCAGCACGGGCGGACTCGTCGTGGGCGCCCGGGCCCAGTCGCTGCCGGTGCTCCGGCTCGACGGGGGCGATCCGGGCGTGCTGGAGCGCTCGCTCGTCGGCTACCTGGTGAACCGCCGGGCCGAGCTCGACCGGCAGGCGGCGCTGGTCGACGCGACCGTCGAGCGGCTCGCCCTGGAGGGGCGGGGCCTCGAGGCGCTGGCGGGCGCCGTGGGGGCGTCGCTCGGCCGCGCGGTGGCGATCGAGGACGAGCGGGGAACACCCGTCACGGTCCACGCGCCGGACGGCGTCCCGGAGGCCGCGGCAGTCGCGGCCCGCTACCTCGCCCAGCCCCGGCAGGCGGCATTGCGCGTGGCGCTGCCGGGGGTCGGGTCCCTCGCCCTGCTGGGCACGCAGGCCGCGAGCGAGCTGGACCGCTCGGTGGCGGAGCGCGTCGCACCGATCCTCGCCCTGGAGATGGGTCGCGAGACCGCACGGCGCTCGCGGGGTGGCGCGCCGGACACGCTGCCACTCGACGGGCCGCCGTGGGTGGTGGTGGTGGCGCGCCAGATCGTGGCCGGCGACGAGGTGCCGGCAGAGGAACGGGCCCGCCGGCGCGACCGCCTGGTCCGCCTCGCGCCGGCACGCCGGCTGCTCCTGCGCGGGGACGTGACGAGCGTGGACTACCGCGTGGTGGCGGCACCCGGCCCGGATGATTCGCGCGGGGTGGCCATGGCGACCCGGATCGCCGGGACGATCGGCCACGACGTGGCCGTGTCGCGGCCCTTCACGCGCCCGGAGGACCGATCCGCGGCGGAGGCGGAGGCACGTTCCACCCTGGAGGCGGTGGAGGCGCTCCTCGGGCGGGTGCCGGCGGCGGGACCATTGGAGGGACACAGGCCCGGAGGTCCGCCGCCCCGCGTGGTGCTCGCCGAGCGCCTCGCCGCGTACCGGCTGCTGGGCGAACTGCACAACCTGCCCAACGGTGTCCGGCTCGCGTCCACGTTGCTCGCCCCGCTCCTCGAGGGTTCCACGGCCGGACGCCGGCGCAGGCTGGCGACGCTGCGCGCCATCCTGGAGCACCCTGGCGCGGCCTCGGCCGCAGAGGCGCTCGGTGTGCACCGGAACACCCTGCAGTACCGGGTTGCCCGGATCGAGTCGCTCACCGGCTGGCGCCTGGACGACCCCGAGCTGCGGCTGGCACTCGCCGTGGCGGTGCGTCTTGTGCAGAATGACCAAAACAGTGCGGTGACATCGGCCTGAGAGGGCGGTCTTCACGGCGCTGCCGTCCGCTAGACTCCGCGATGTTGTGCAGGGTGCCCAAGCAAGTGGCGCCATGGCGTACCCATCGCAGGTGGAGGATCAGGGACGCGATGACGATCGAGGTCAAGAGCGACGATCC
>JAJYEB010000253.1 GCA_021790375.1 Chloroflexota bacterium
CGGCGGAGCGGCGAGCCCGTGGCCCTGATCGTCGCCGCCGGACGTCATGCCTGGGTGCTCACCGGATTCACCGCAACCGCCGATCCGGCCCGCACCGCGGACTTCCAGGTGACCGGCGTGAGGGTCATCGGTCCGCTCTACGGCCGGCAGAGCGTCAACGGGTACGACTCGCCGCCGGACACCAGCCTGTCGTACACCGCGCTTCGCCAGTTCCTGCTGCCGTATCGCTTCCCATTCGCCGCAACTCCCTGGACCGGGCGCTATCTGACCTTCCAGTCGATCCCGGTGCAGTTCACGGAGGTTCGGGGCCCGCTGGCGGTCTGACGCACGGGCGGGTGTCGGGGCCAGGCAGGGCGGTGTCGGGGCCGCAGCCCCCGGCCTGATGGCGCCGGCACCGACGGCGCTGCTCCCCTCCCCGGCCTGATCGCCGGTCCGGCGCGTCAGCGCGGCTCGGTCGCCGCCGACATGGGCACCACCAGGCGCGGGAGCAGGAGTGCCACGATCGCCCCCGCAACGCCGAGGACGAGGGCCGCGGCTCGCACGTCGCCCGGATACACGAGCCCGAGCGCTCGATCCAGCGAGACCGCGCCCGGGCCGATCGCCGCGAGGGCCACGGCGATCGCGCCGAGCGTCAACGGGAACTCGATGCCGCCCCTGGAGTTCCAGAACCCCTTGGGCAGATGGACCTGCCAGATCATCACGATGGCCTGGGCCACGAGCGCAGCCGTCGCGAGCGGCGTCAGCAGGCCCACGACCAGCAGGAGCCCCCCGGCGAGCTCGACCCCCATCGAGACGGTCGCCCAGAACAACGGTGGCCGCAGGCCCATGCGCGCCATCGCGGCGCGCCACCCCGCGAACCCCGGACCCGACCACCAGCCGAATGCCTTCTGCGCACCGTGCGCGGCGAACACCAGGCCTGCGACGACCCGCAGGATGAGGACACCTGCATCCATGGTTGCCATGTCAATCGCTCCGCTGGCGCGAGGGGGACGACCGTTCGCCCGTGAAGGATCGGCATGATAGCAGTTTGTTGTCCCCGCAACTACTGAGGCTTCTCCCCGCGCCCCTCACAGAAGTGTCTTCGGCCGGCCCCCGGCACCATCGGGCCGGCGGGACTGGTCCCTTTGGGTGAGACCGCGGTGCCGGAGCCGCCGGTACGGTGCGCGGGATCAGGAGCGCGTCGGACGCGCGGTACACGCAGGCACCACACGCCCGTGGGGCCTGGCAGATCGGAGGGGACGTGACCCGGCTGGGCCGATCATGGGTGGTCATCGTTGCGGCCGTCGCGTGCGTGGCGTTCATGGCCGCCGCGCCGCTGACGGCCCGCGCGAGCGACCTGTACCCGGCCGGTCGGTCGATCGGGTACGACGTCAGCTGGCCGAACTGCGGATCCCGCCCGCCGGCGCACCAGTTCGCCGTCGTCGGGGTCACGGGTGGACACCCGTTCAGCGCCAACCCGTGTCTCGCCGCCGAGTTCGCAACCGCACGCCGGCACGCCGCCACGGAGCTGTACCTGAACATCACGGCGCCGGTGGCGTCTCACGCGGCCATGGGCCGCACCGGTCCCGCCGGCACGTGCTCGAGCGTCCAGCAGCTCTGCCGGGCATACAACTACGGCTACAACGCCGCGCGTGAGGCTCGTGCCTACGCCGTCCGCCGCCTCGGCGACGCGGCCGTTCGCACCACTTGGTGGCTGGACGTCGAGCTCGGCTTCGGATGGTCGTCCAGCACCGCGGTGAACGCGCGTGCCATCGCGGGTGCCCTGGCGTACCTCCGCGGACACCACTTCGCGACGGGCATCTACAGCACCACCTTCCAGTGGCGCACCATCGCCGGACGGTACCGGCCCGGCAGCCCGATCTGGTACGCCACGGTCAGCCGGAGCGCGATCGCCGCCCGCCGCCACTGCTCGACGGCCAGCAGCTTCACCGGGGGCCCGGTCCGGATGGTGCAGTACGCGCCTGGTGGCCTGGACGCCGACGTGATCTGCTGACAACCCGAGCGGAGAGGATCCCGGCGCTCCGGGCGGGCCAGCTCACGTCCCCGGGGCCGCCGGATCAGGCAGCAGCTTGGTCGACGGCGGCCTCGCCGATGGCGCCCGGGAAGTGGCCCAGGGTGGTGGGACGATCCCCGGCCAGGTGGAAGAGCTTGGCGGTGAGGGGGACCACGCCGGGCAGCACCAGCCGCTGGAGGGCGACCGCCAGCACGGCTCCTGCCGGCGGCCCCACCAGGTACACCCACAGGGCGTGCACGTTGGCGCCGACCAGCGCCGGACCGAGGCTCCGCGCCGGGTTCAGGCTGGTCCCGGTGAACGGCGCGCCCTGCCACACGAGCAGGGTGACCACCGCCCAGACCGCGGCCGGCGTCCATCGCATCGTCCGGGCGTCCGAAACGAACAGCAGGATGGTGAGCACCAGCGCGGCGGTCATCAGCGCCTCGATCGCCGCGGCTTCGGGCTGTCCGATGCCTGCCCCCGGCTGCGTCACGCCGTCATGCACAGACGCCGCCGCACCTCCCCAGACCGCGACCAGCGCGGCGGCACCGGCCAGCGCTCCGGCGAGTTGTCCGCCGACGTAGCCGGCGAAGTCGTGGGGATGCACGTGCCCCGTCAGCCAGAAGGCCAGCGTCACGGCGGGGTTGAGGTGGGCGCCGCTGCGACGACCGATGGGAGACACGGTCACGATCGCGCCGGTGCCGGCGAAGAGTGCCCCCGTCAGCAGCAGGCGAGCCGACGCGCTGGGAATGGCGGCCGCGATCGGCGAGCCCGCGCTGAAGTCGAGGACGACCGCGCTCAGGCCCCCGAACACGAGGATCGCCGTTCCGACGAGCTCGGCGGCCCAGGCGCCCGCGTGGAGGCCGCCGCGCGCCGGTACCCACGATCCGTGCCGGGCCACCGTGGGAGCCGAGGCTCCCGGGTCGGAGCGGAGGGCGAGGGCAGGCACGAACGAGATGCTACTGCCTGAGCCGGTAAAGGCGGGGTGCGGCCGGGGGTCCCGGCCGCATCTCTGCGCGTGGATGGATTTCGCGGTCGCTCGCCACGGACCTCCGCGGCGAGTTCCGCTGCTCGAGGTTTCAGGCGCCGCTGGTACCGCTGCTCGTGCCGGAGCCGGCCGGCGGTGCCACGGGTGCCTGGCCGTCGCGCTGCCCGCCGCCCCACATTCCGCGCATGCCCCACCCGCCCTCGGGGCCGCGACCCGGCTGGCCCGCCGGCAGGACGCGCACCAGGCGGGCGGTGAGCGAGCCGTCCGGGTTGCGGGTGCCCTCGGCCTGGATCGTGGCGCCGACCGGGACGTCCGAGAGCGTCGGGCTGCTGGTGCCGCCGACCTGGTAGGTGGTGGAGGATCCCACGTCGATGGTGACCGACGTGCCCGACCTGTCCTTGATGGTGATGGTGCTCGAGGTCTTCGCGGACACGGTGCCGGAGGCGAAGGCGGGCACGACCTGCACCGCCGAGGCGGTGAACGTCCCGTCGGTCGCAACGGTGCCCACGATGGCGACCTGCACCCCCACCGTGACCGCGCTCTTCGTCGCCGGTTGTCCGGCCAGCGTGTAGGTCGTGGCGGAGGTCAGCTGCACGGTCCGCGACGTGCCACCGGGCTGGGAGATGGAGAGGCTGGTGTCACCTACCGCGCTCACCGTCCCGGCCACGCGGGGCTGCACGACGGCGATCGAGTCGATCTTGAAGGTGCCGTCGGACTGCCGGGTCTGCCGGAACGTGATCTGGTCGCCCACCTGCAGGGTCGCCAGCGCCACGGTCTGGCCGCCGCGCGTCACGGTCGCCCCGCTTGCGTCGATCGTGCGCGTCCAGCCGTCCGCGGTCTTCAGCGAGAGCTGCGTCCCGCTGATGGCCGTGATCGTGATGTCCCCCGCCATCGGGCCACCGCCGAAGCCGCCC
>JAJYEB010000254.1 GCA_021790375.1 Chloroflexota bacterium
GGGTGCAGGGGCTGCAGGCGGCGGAAGGGGCGGAGGTGAACCCGCTGTGCGCGACGCGCCTCCTCACCCACGGCATGAAGGTCGACCGGGCGGTCGTGCTCTTCCAGGGCTACACCGACTGCGTCGCGCAGTGGGGCGACTTCGCGCAGCTCCTGTACGACGAGGGATACAACGTGCTCGTTCCGCGCGCCCCCCACCACGGGCTCATCGACAACGACTCGAACGAGCTCGGGCAGCTCACCGCGCGTGAGCTCGTGCGCCGGGCGGACGAGGCAGCCGACATCGCCCACGGGTTGGGTGACAGCGTCAGCGTGATGGGGTTCTCCATGGGCGGGGTGATGGCCGGTGTCCTGGCGCAGCAGCGGCCCGACATCGACCGGGCTGTGGTGATCGCGCCCGGCTTCGTCCTGGGCGGCATCCCGCCATTCGCCGCGGGCCAGGTGGCCAAAGCGCTGCTCCTCGCGCCGAACGTCATGTTCTGCCGGGGCACCTGCGGGACGCCCGACCCGCCGTACGCCTTCCCCCGCCAGTCCACCCGCGCGATCGCCGCGATCCTCCAGCTGGGCGCTGTCGTGCGCGACGAGGCGCAGCGGCGCGCGCCTGCCGCAGGGTCCGTCGTCCTCGTGACGAACGCGAACGACGACGACGTCGACAACGGCGTCGCCCGCGAGGTGGCGGCGGCCTGGCAGCACCGCGCCCCCGACCGGGTGGCCACGTACGAGTTCCCGAAGGCGCTGGGTCTCATTCACGACGTCGTCGACCCGATCCAGTCCGGCAGCCGGACCGATGTCGTGTACCCGGTGCTGCTGCGGCTGCTGCAGGCGGACTGAGGGGAGTTGGGCGGACCTGGCCGCCACAGTGCCCGCTCGCTGACGACGCCCGCACCACCTCTCCTGGATAGGGCGAAGAGGACGCGGCCGCCTCTGCCCGCGCGGGGGCGCTCAACTCGACACCCCGTCCGGGTCTACGAACCGAGTCGGGCCGTTCCCTGTGCGCGCCGGCAGGTCGTGCACGTCGGCTGCACCGTGGAGCAGCAGGAGCGGTCGGTCGCCGAACCCCGGGATGGCGTCGACCGGGTTGTGGTCCAGAGGTTCACGACCGTTCGCAGCCAGACGCCGAGGAGGATTGGCGGCGTCCCGGGCAGCGACGGCTGCCCCTCGTCGACCTCGAGGCGCCGACCTCTACCTACTCGTCGCGGAACAGATCCTTGAGAACGGCCAGCTGCTCCTCGCGGTGCCGATCACGCTCCCGCTGCGTGCGCGTGGCGGTGCCGCCTGCGCGGGACTCGGCGTCGATTGCCGGCTCGGGCCGCCATTCGGGTCTGGGTGCGCCCACTCGTCCCGACCAGCCACCGCCCTCGGCGTCGACGAACCGCTCGAGCTCGCCATGATCGAGGAAGATCCCGCGACAGTCCTCGCACTGCTCGAGCACGATCCCGCTGCGCTCGTAGGAGCGCATCGCCCCATGGCACTTGGGGCAGGAGAACGCGATCGCAGCCTTCACCCGTGCACCTCGTTCGTTGTGGTCGTTGTCGTCTTCGGGCGACCGTAGACCCTTACCGGCCCGCGCCGCCAGAGCCGAAGAGCGGTCGTCTCGGTGCTATTGGCCGTGCCGGACGCCCCCATGACTTCTGGTGGATTACTACGCGCGCCGGCCTCCCCGAGACTGCCGCCCGAAGGAGCAAGACGCTGTGAGGTCCCTGCGCGCGCCGATGCGCGCGATCACCAAGGTTCATTCCGGGGAGCCAGGATGACAGCGCAGGCCGGCCAGCCGACCGCGCTGCCCCGGTGGCTCGCCATCCGGGTGGGCGCGATCGTGATCGCCGGGATCGTCCTGCTCGGTGCCGTGACGCTGCTCCAGGCCGCGGATTCCCGCATCGGGGCGCCATGGTCTGGCGCGGGCGGCGAGTACGCGACGTTGCTGGGCGTGCTGTTCTGGGGCGCGCTCACGTTGTTCGCCAGCGGTGTCAGCGCCGAGCTGCCGGAGGGGACCCGCCTGGTCTGGGTGCTGGCGCCCATGGTGACCGTCATGAGCCTGGGCGGGCCGCTGGTGGCGGGCTGGGTCGCGGCGCTCGCCACGACGGAGCCCCGCGAGCTGCGGGGCGGGGTGCCCTGGTACGGGGTGCTCAACAACCACGCCGCGTTCGTGATCTCGGCGATCCTCGGTGCCGCGACGATCGGACTCGGGCGGTCGCTCCTGCGTGGCATGGGCCCCGGCGTGCCGCTGGACGACCTGCTCGCGACCCTCGCCGGTGGGCTCGTCTTCGAGTGCTCGAACCTGGCCCTCACCATGGTGACCGTGCGCACCGGGCGCTGGCGGACCGTGCTCGCCGCGCTGCTGACCCGTTCCTACGTCTCGGCCGAAGGCGCGCAGGTGGCGGTCGGCTGGCTGATGGCCCAGGCCTACCTCGACACGGCCTGGTGGACCCCCCTCGTGTTCCTGCTGCCCGCCCTGCTCGCCTGGCAGGCATTCGATCGCGACCGGCTGCGCTGGGTGGCCGGCCACGACGTGCTGACCGACCTGGCGAACCGCCGGGAGTTCGGCGCGCGATTGGCGGACACGGTGGCGGAAGCCCGCAGGGGATCGCGTCCGAGTGTCCTGCTGATCGTCGATCTCGACGGCTTCAAGTCGATCAACGACCGGCTGGGACACGCCGCCGGCGACGCGGTCCTGCGCGTGATCGCCGAACGGCTGCGCGGCGCCACCCGTCCCGAGGACCACGTCGCGCGCCTCGGGGGCGACGAATTCGCGGTGATCCTCTCGGGCGTGCCGCGCAACGCCGCGCACCCCCTGGTGGAGCGCCTGCGGGCCTCACTCACCGCGCCGATCGCGTTCGACGGCGCCACGGTGTCGGTGGGTGCATCGATCGGGATCGCGGGAGTCGACGACGGGCCCCCCGACCCGGCGGATCTCCTTCGGCAGGCCGACCTGGCGATGCTCGACGCCAAGGGCCGCCGCCACGAGGACCCGGGACCCGCGTGACGCGTCTTCAGCGCGCCAGGCCGAACGCCCCGAGCGCGCTCCAGAGGCCCATCGCGAGGAGGCCCAGCGTCACCGCCCAGGAGATCGCGGTGCGCACCGGCCCGTTGGCCAGCTGCCCGAGCACCGCGCGATCGCCCGAGAGGCGGACCAGGAAGGCCAGCGGGATCGCGAGCACCACGACGTTCAGGATCATCGCGTCGATGATCACCGTGACCAGGTCGCGGGCGAGGAGGGCGACGGCGGCGGCAGGCACCACCTCGAGCAGGTACAGCGCGTAGAACAGCGGCGCCCGGCGCACCGAGAGGTTCAGGCTGTGCGGCCAGTGGAAGAGCTCCGCCCAGGCCCACGCGGAGCTCAGCGAGATCACGACCGCCGCGAGCAACCCTGCCCCGACCATCCCCACCGCGATCAGCACCGCCGGCGCTCCGGTCGCCAGCCGCTCGAGACCGGCGGGCAGTGCGCCGAGCGAGTGGCCGACCCCGTCGGCCGGGCCGGCCATGGCCGCCGCGGCCGCGATGACCACGGCGGCCATCAGCAGTTCGCTGGCGATCGCCCCCACGAACGTCTCCATGCGGGCCGCGCGGAGGTCCTCCACCCGAAGACCCTTGTCGACCGTGGCGGCCTGCTGGTAGAAGAGCATCCAGGGCATGATCACCGCCCCGACGGTCGCCACCACGAGATCGAGGTACGTGCGGCTCCCCACCGGCTGCGCGAGCGACAGCCCGCCCAGGACCGCCGCCGGGTCGGGGTGCACCGTGAACGCCAGGACGATGAACGTGAACAGCGCGATCGACAGGGCGAGGGCGATCCGTTCGAACCGGCGGTAGCTCGCGGTCAGCACCATCAGCGAGTGGAACAGCAGCGCGAAGGACACGGCGAGCCACGCGGGCACGCCGAGGATC
>JAJYEB010000255.1 GCA_021790375.1 Chloroflexota bacterium
CAGGTCGACCACGGCCGCGTCGTACACGCCGGGCACCAGCTTCTGGTTGATGGCCTGGTCCGCGCTCATCACGGTGAACCTCGCGGGGAGCCCGATCGCCTTCCAGTCGGCCGCGATCTGCGTGGCGATCGCGTAGTCGAGCGGGTTCGTGGCCGCGTCCACGGTGAGCAGCTCGATCGTCACGGCTCCCTTGGCGCCCGGCCGCAGCCATCCGGATCCGGATCGGCGCCAGCCCGCCGCGAGGAGCTCCTTCGCCGCCGCCTTCGGGTCGTAGGGCACGCGTCCGGCCGCCTTCGAGTTGAACGCCCAGGACGACGGAGGCACCAGCGTGTCCGCCCGCACCCCGAGGCCGTCGAGCTCCGTCTTCACCAGCGCGTCCCGGTCGATCGCGAGCAGCAGTGCCCGCCGCACGTGGGGGTTCTGGAACAGGTTGTGACCGAACCGCAGGTTGAGCAGGACCGCCGTCAGCACCGTCCGCTGGTACGCCACCATGCGCGCCCCCGACAACGCCGCCAGCTGCGCCGCGACGTCCGGCGGGAGGCCGCCCGCTGCGTCGACCTGCCCAGCCCGGAACGCGGTTGCCAGAGCGCCCTGGTCGGGGAACGCCCGGACGTCGATCTGCTGGATGTCCGCGGGGAGGTTCCAGTCGAGGGGGTCCGGCGGGAGGCTGGCCGCCGGCGTCGATGTCACCGGGTCGGCCGTGCGCTGGAGGATCGCGCCCGTCGCATCGAGCGTCACGAGCCGGAACGGTCCCGCCCCGACCGGATGGAGCTCGAACGAGGTGCCGCCGAGGTCCGTGATCGGCTGCCCGGCGAGGAGGTGGGCCGGAAGGATGGGGCTCCGCGCGGCGAGGGGGAAGTCGGCCACCGGGGTGGCGAGCGTGAACCGCACGTCGAGGCGATCCAGCACCTGGACCGTGACGCCCTGCCACGCGCCCGCGAGCGGCCCGTGATAGCCGGACTCCTGGGTGGTGCGCACGGTGAACGCGACGTCGTCCGCCGTGACCGGTACGCCGTCCTGCCACGTCGCACCGGCACGCAGCCGGAATGTCCAGGTGCGGCCGTCCTTGCCGGCCGCCCAGCTCGACGCCAGGTCCGGGACCACCGTGCCGTCCGGACCGAGCTGGGTGAGGCCACTGAAGAGCAGCGCGTCGATATCGAGTTCGGGGCGGGTCGTCGCGAACAGCGGATCCAGGGTGGCGATCGTCCCGACGACGCCATCGCGGAAGGTCCGGGGGGCAGGCGTCGCAATGGGAGCGGCGGTGCCGGCGGCAACCGCGGACGTGTCTGCCGGAGCGGGGACCAGCACCATCGCACCGGCGATGGCGACGAGCAGAGCCAGCGCCACGGCCACGACCAAGTGGTCGCGGCGGGTCAGCGACCCTGCATGGAGCGGCACGGCCGGCCGCTCAGCCGACGAGGCGGAAGACCGTCAGCGAGAAGACGACGAACAGGACGGCCAGCAGGATCGTGAACTGGAAGAGCCGCTTCTCGATCCCCCGCCGGCTGCGGTACACGGCGGAGTCGCCGCCGAACGCCGACGACAGCCCCGCGCCGCGCGCCTGCAGCAGGATGGACGCCATCAGTCCGATGCTGACGACGATCTCGGCCAGGGCGAGGACAGGGTTCAAGGGAACGGGGACCTCCGGATGGTGAACGGGTCGCGCGCTGGCGAAGGATAGCACAGCCCCCGCACGGGCCGCGGTCCGCGACCGACCGGGCGGGCAGCGCAATAATGCCGCCATGGAAGCGAACTCGATCAGCACCACCCCCCCGGACTCGTCACTGGCAGCCGGAGCGACCCACCGGGTCGTGCTCCTCCGGCACGGCGAGAGCACGTGGAACCGGGAGAACCTGTACACCGGATGGACCGACGTGGACCTGTCCGACACGGGGGTTGCGGAAGCCCACGAGGCCGGGCGCCTGCTGCGCGCCGGCGGCCACGAGTTCGACGTGGCGTTCACCTCCGTGCTCAAGCGCGCGATCCGCACGCTCTGGATCGCGCTCGACGAGCTCGACCTGATGTGGATTCCCGTCACCAAGTCGTGGCGCCTCAACGAGCGCCATTACGGTGCGCTGCAGGGCCTGAACAAGGCCCAGACCGCGGAGCAGTACGGCGACGAGCAGGTGCGTCTCTGGCGGCGGAGCTACGACGTGCCGCCTCCACCGCTCGATCTCGACGACCCGCGATTTCCGGGACGTGATCCGCGCTACGCGGACGTCGCCCCGGAGGAGCTGCCGCGCTGCGAGGCGCTCAAGAACACCGTCGCGCGGTTCCTCCCCTACTGGCACGGACAGATCGCGCCGGTGATCCAGTCCGGGAAACGGGTGCTGATCGTGGCGCACGGCAACAGCCTGCGGGCGCTGGTGAAGTACCTGGACCGGATGTCCGACGAGGCGATCGTCGGCCTGAACATCCCGACCGGGGTGCCGCTGGTGTACGACCTGGACGCCGACCTGCGACCGGTCGCGCACTTCTACCTGGGAGACCCCGAGAAGGTTGCCGCGGCGGCCGCGGCCGTGGCGGCGCAGGGCACCGCCGGGGGCCGGGGCTGACCGGCCGGCGGGGATGACCGGCCCGCGGTGATGACCGGCCCGCGGTGCTACCCGGCGGCGGCCCGCCGTGCGGCCGCCGTCGTCGCGGCCCGTGCCACGATCCCGGCCATCTCGTCCGGCTTCAGGCTCGCCCCGCCGACCAGCGCCCCGTCGATGGCTGGCTCCGCGAGGAACTCGCCGATGCTGGCCGCGGTGACGCTGCCGCCGTAGAGGACCGGCACGGTCGCCGCCGCGTCGCGCGTCCACCCGTTCGCCTCGAGCGCGGACCGGATCGCGTCGGCCATGGCGGCCGCGTCCGCGCCGCGTGCGGTGCGGCCGGTGCCGATCGCCCAGACCGGCTCGTAGGCGATCACCACGGACCCGGCCCATTCGCCGTTCGCCATGCCGCCTGCGACGAGGCCCCGCTCGACCTGCTCGCGGACGACCGCCTCGGCGCGCCCAGCCTCGCGCTCGTCCAGCTGCTCGCCGACGCACCAGATCGGGCGCAGGCCCGACTCCAGGCAGCGGGCAAGCTTGCGGCCAACCAGCTCGTCGGTCTCGTGCTGGTCGCGCCGGCGCTCCGAGTGCCCGACGATGCACCAGGTGGCGAGCCCGGTCAGCATGCCGGCACTGATCTCGCCCGTGTACGCCCCGGCAGCCAGCGGGTGCACATCCTGGGCACCCACGGCGATCCCGGTACCGGCAAGCGCATCGCGCACCGGCGCCAGGCACACGTAGGGCGGACAGATCACCCGCACCACGTCGTCGGTGGCCGTGGCCGCGGCGATGGCCGAGGCCAGCGGGCCCGCATCGGATGGGGTGGTGTTCATCTTCCAGTTGGCGGCAATGATGATCGGTCGCATGCCGCGATTATCCCGGGACGAGGCCCTCGCGTACCGGGCCGAATGGGGCGTTGCCCGCATCGAGCCGCAGGTGTTCGCCGGTCCCGCGCGCCGGGGGCACTGGGCCGCGTTCGCCGATACCGCGCGCCGGAGGCACTGGGCCGCGTTCGCCGATCCCGCCCGCCGGGCCCGCCGCGCCACGATCACGGGTCCGCCGCGCCGGACCGCCGTCCGGGAACCGGAGTGCCAGCCGCTCGATCCGCTCGAGGGCCCGCTGGACCGAAGAGCGAGTCACGCCCAGCTCGGCCGCCAGCTCCCCCAGTGTGGCGTCCGGACCGCGCAGCCGGGCCTGGGCCACGGCCCGGACCGCCTCCCGTTCGCCGGCAAGCCTCCCCTCGGCCTCGAGCCGCCCGATCGCCTCGAGCTGGCGGGCGGACGCGCCGACCGAACGTTCGAGGTTGGCGGCCTCGGCGTTCAGCAGCCGGTTGAGCTCGC
>JAJYEB010000256.1 GCA_021790375.1 Chloroflexota bacterium
GAGGAGCTGCGGCCGGTCGGAGAGCACGGCGAGCGGCGTGTCGTTCCCCATCGACCCGACCGGCTCGGCGCCCTCTTCCGCCATCGGGTTCACCAGCAGCCGGACGTCCTCGGCCGTGTAGCCGAACGTCTCCTGGCGGCGGAGCACGGTCTCGTGGTCGGGCTCGATCACGCTCGGTGGGGGCGGCAGGTCCGGGAGCCTGACCAGCCATTCCCGGCACCAGGCGCCGTACGGGCGCTCCGACGCGACCGAGTGCTTGAGCTCGTCGTCGGAGACGATGCGCCCCTCTGCGGTGTCCACCAGGAACATGCGCCCCGGCTGGAGGCGCCCCTTGGCCACGACCTCCCCGGGCGGGATGTCCAGGACGCCCGCCTCGGACGCCATCACCACCCGGCCGTCGGCGGTGACGTAGTAGCGCGCGGGCCGGAGCCCGTTCCGGTCGAGCGTCGCGCCCACGCGCACCCCGTCGGTGAACGCGATGGAGGCCGGACCGTCCCAGGGCTCCACCAGGCAGGCGTGGTACTCGTAGAACGCGCGCTTCTCCGCGGGCATCGACGGGTGCCGGCTCCACGGCTCCGGGACCAGCATCATCAGCGCGTGGGGGATCGACCGGCCCGAGAGGTGGAGCAGCTCCAGCACGTTGTCGAGCATCGCCGAGTCGGACCCGTCCGTGTCGATCGCCGGCAGGATCTTGGGCAGGTCGTCGCCGAACAGCGACGAGCGGAACAGCGACTCCCGGGCGCGGAACCAGTTCACGTTGCCGCGCAGCGTGTTGATCTCGCCGTTGTGCGAGATGTAGCGGTACGGGTGGGCCCGGCTCCACGACGGGAACGTGTTGGTGGAGAAGCGCGAATGGACCATGGCGATGGCGCTCTCGAAGCCGGGATCGTCCAGGTCCGGGTAGAAGTGCAGCAGCTGGGAGGCGTTGAGCATTCCCTTGTAGACGACCGTCCGGGCGCTGAGCGACGGCACGTAGAAGTCGGCGCGGCCGGGGATCGACGATCTCGAGACGGCCTTCTCGACGAGCCTGCGGACCACGAAGAGCCGGCGCTCGAACGCGAGGTCGTCGTCGGCACGGGCAGGGCGACCCACGAAGACCTGGCGGATCACGGGCTGGCTGGCCCTGGCGGTCTCTCCCAGGAGGCCGTTGGAGGTGGGCACGTCGCGCCAGCCCAGGATCTCGACCCCCTCGCCCGCGGCGGTCTGCTCGACGAGCCGCTCGCAGGCGTCCCGGCTGACCGGATCGCGGGGAAGGAACAGCATCCCCACGCCGTACGCACCGTCGCCCGGAAGGAGGACGCCGGCCTCGGCGGCGGCGTGCCGCAGGAACGGACGCGGGAGCTGGACCGTGAGGCCGGCCCCGTCGCCGGAGTTCTTCTCCGACCCGGAGGCGCCGCGATGCTCCAGGTTCACCAGCACGGTCAGCGCATCGCGCACGATCCCGTGCGAGGCGCGTCCCCGGATGTCGCACACGAACCCGAAACCGCAGGCGTCGTGTTCGAAGCTGGCGTCGTAGAGAGATGGCTCGCGCATGGACGCTCTCCGCGAAACGGGATCGCGCCGACCCTAACCGGAGGCGCGGCGGCGAGTCAGTGTCGGGGGGGTCGCAAGTGGGTGGCGGTCCGTGCAGGCCCGGGTGGCGTTTCGGTCGCGAGGCCGTCGGTCGGGTCCGCCGCCACGCGTGTCGCCGCCGGCTGGGAAGACAGGTTGCTGGTATGCTGGGTCCGTGAAGGTCACGGTGGATCTCGATGACGATCTCTATCGGGCTGTGAAGGTCGAGGCGGCTCGCCTGGACCGGAGTGTGCGCGAGGTTCTGGGCGAGGCCCTTTCGCGCTGGCTCGAGCTCCAGGAGGATGAGGAGGACCGCCGCTCGGCGGAGGCGGCTCTCGCCGAGTACGGCCGGGACGGTGGCACGGCGGCGGCGGAGCTGTTCGAGCACCTGGCGGCCGAGACGCGAGCCCGCTACGGCAGCCCTGGCAGTGCCGCCGAGGGCTGACGACCCCTCCGGCTACCGGGTCGAGCTTGCCCCGGCCGCCCTGCGGGAGCTGCGCGGCATGCCGCCCGGAGACGCCGCCCGCCTGAGGGGTCCCATCCTCGCGCTCGCAGTCGATCCGCGCCCTCCCGGCGCGGTGAAGATCAGCGGGACCGAGTTCGTCCGCCTGCGTGTTGGCGCGCTGCGGATGGCGTACCTCGTGGACGACACCCGGCGGCTGGTCGTCGTGCTGAGGGCGGCGCGCCGGTCGGAGGCGACGTACCGCCGGCTGCGCTGAGGGCCACGGATATCTCCTCGGCACGTCGCGCGGGGGCCTGCGCGTCGCGTCGCGCAGGGCGTGGGCATCGCGCCGGCACCTCGCACGGGGGCTGCGCGTCGCACGGGGCCGAGGCACGGTAGTCTGCGCCCGATGTGGGGCGACGAGTCCCGCCGCACCCGCGGGCGTTCTTGGACGGAGACAGGATGGCAGAGCCAACGCAGCCGGAGCAGCGCGAACCTGGACGGGATGCGTCGGCCGGGCAGCCGGGCGAGGCGACCGGGGGCGGGAGCACTCAGCCGGGCGAGGCGACCGGCGGCGGGAGCACCCGGCCGGGTGGAGGGAATCCCGGCGGCGCCCCCCTGTACAAGGGCGCGCCCCTCGACCCCGAACGCGGGCCGGGCCTCGGCTGCTTCTGGAGCCAGGTGGTGGTCCTCGCGATCCTCGTCGTCGCGACCCCGATCGGCGTGATAAACGCGTGGCCCGGATGGCTCACGACCGTCATGCTGTTCCTGACCCTGGTATTGCTGCTCCTCGCCGGCCAGACGGTCATCTTCCTGCTTCGCCTGGTGGCGGCCGACCGCCGGACGCGGCGCCGCCCGCTCCACGGCACGACGCCCACCATCGGCGAGCTGGACGACGCTGCCGCGACACCGCACCCGACGGCGGGCCCGGATCCGGACACGCAGGCGGGCACGGGGGCGCCCACGGACGGCGCGGCGGCGCGCGATGACGCCGAGTCGGAACCCCCCGGCGTGCGACAATGAGCGGGTCACCGAGCGTCCACTGATCGTGGTTGATCCGGAGAGACCCCCGTGCCCGTCCTTGCCACCTTCTTCTCGGTCCGGCGCGGC
Organism: Chloroflexota bacterium; assembly: GCA_021790375.1. Classification (GTDB taxonomy): domain Bacteria; phylum Chloroflexota; class Limnocylindria; order Limnocylindrales; family CSP1-4; genus JAJYNJ01. Next base: position 3,104 of record JAJYEB010000256.1, read on the forward strand.
CGCGACGCGTTCTTCAAGTTCTTCATGCGGACCATGTTTCCGCGCCAGATCCACGATTACGAGACGAAGTTCAACGTCCGGTTCCTGGGCTGGTACAACATCGCCCACGGCTGGGATTTCGACAACCTGATCCTCTTCCAGCTCCCCGACTACGCCTCGCTCGACAAGCTCGAAGCGGACGAGGCAACCCGCAAGATCGGCCACCGCGCCGGGGAGTGGATGTTCGAGCGCCATCACTCCATGCTCCTCCGGGAACGCATGGGCCCCGACCTCGAGTACCACCCGTAAGGAGCGCACGATGGACCTGAGCCGCAACCAGGCGCTCGGCGAGATCGCCGCCGACGCCGCCCTCGAGCGCCGCGACTTCCTGGCCAAGGCCGCCGAACAGCTGCACCGGTTCCTCGACGCGAATGCTGCGCGGATCGAGGACGCGGGCGGTCTCGTCCTGATCGACGAGGATCCGGACTACCTGGCCGTGGCCCCGGACGGGTCGTTCCGGTCGCGCACCCGGTACCAGGACGACAACGGCGAGTGGGTCTCCGAGACCGAGGTCATCGATTCCCCGTCCGAGCTGGTCGAGCTGTACAACCCCGCCGAGGTCTTCGCCGCGTTCGCCGAGGCGGCACGCGCGGCGGCCGGCATGGGCGAGGAACCGACCGGCGCCGAGGAGCTCATGGAGTCGGCCGGGATCGCGCCGGACGAGACGGTGGCGGAGGAAGGCTACGCGGTCGCCGCCGACGAGGGCA
>JAJYEB010000257.1 GCA_021790375.1 Chloroflexota bacterium
TGACGGTCACGTTCCACCGGCCCAAGGTGGGGCTCCAGACCAGGAACGGGCGCGCGCTCGCGGGCCGGGTGCTGGTGGCCCCGATCGGGATCCCGGCCGACGCGGATCGCTCGTGAGCGGACAGGGCAGGGGGATGCGATGACAGGCACGGACGAGGCGAACGGGCGAAGCATGGCTGCTGCGGGGTCCGCCGCGGGCGGCGCCCCGGGATCCATCCAGGGCAGCCCTGCGGGACCTGCCGCAGGATCCGCGGCGGGCACAGCCCCGGCGTCCGCGGCAGGCGGAGCCGCGCCGTCCTCCCAGGGCCGGGCCGTGCGCGACCGCGAGGTCCTGCTGCTCGCCGCGTTCTGCGTGGTGGTCGTGCTCGGGCTCCAGTTCCTGGGAATCGTCTTCCCTCCGTTCGCCGACGGGATCGGCCGTCCGCCGACCGTGATCGTGGCGCTCGTGGTGGTCACGGCCGTGGTGCTGGCCCGCGCGCTGTGGGCCTCGATCCGTCGCGGATGAGGCACCTGTGATCCCGGCGGATCCGGCGGACGGGCGCCACACCCGGGATCGGTTGCGCCTGCCGGGGCACGCCCGTACCATCGCCGATGTGACGCGTCCCCGACATCAGCCGTGGGATCCCCCGGCACCGCGGGCGTCCGCGGGGCTGATCCATCGCACAGGAGCCTGCTGAGACCGTGGCCGTCGGATCGTCCAACTCGTTCGACCTGGTCGTCCTCGGGGGCGGCACCGGCGGGTACTCGGCCGCGTTCCGGGCCGCCCAGATGGGGCTGCGCACGGCGCTCGTCGAGGAGGCCCGGATCGGCGGCACCTGCCTCCACTGGGGCTGCATCCCGACCAAGGCGATGCTCGAGTCGGCCGACCTGTACGCCCGCATCCGGGACGCCTCGAGCTTCGGCCTGCGTGTCGGCGAGACCGGCGTCGACATGGGCGTGATCGCCCGGCGGCGCACCCAGGTGGTGGACCGGCTGACCAAGGGCCTGATGAGCCTCGTCAAGAAGAACCAGGTCGAATTCGTGCACGGGCACGGCGTCCTCGAGCGGGCCACGAAGGTGCGGGTCGCGCTGGCCGGCGAGGACGGCACGCCGGGGACCGGTGGCGAGCGCCTCCTCGACGCGACCGACGTGATCCTGGCCACCGGCAGCCGGGTGAAGAGCCTGCCCGGCCTGGTGCCTGACGGCACGCGCATCGTGACCAGCGACGACGTGCTGCGCAGCCACTCGCTGCCGGAGAGCCTGATCGTGGTGGGCGCGGGCGCCGTGGGCGTGGAGTTCGCCTCCTTCTACCGCGACATGGGCGTGGATGTGACCCTCCTGGAGTACCTGCCCTCGGTGGTGCCGCTGGAGGACGCGGAGGTGGGCCAGGTGCTGGAGCGCGCCTTCCGGCGCCGCGGCATCGCCGTGATGACCAGCGCCCGCTTCGACCCGGCCGCGGTCACCGTCGATGGGGACGGGGTGCGCCTGTCGGTCGGTCCGGAGGGCAAGGAGCCGAAAGAGCTGCGCGCCACGCAGATGCTGGTCGCCACCGGCCGCGCCGCCAACGTGGAGGGGATCGGCCTCGAGAAGACGCGCGCCGTGATCGACCGCGGGGTCGTGAAGGTCGACGGCCGGATGCGCACCGCGGAGCCGCACCTCTACGCGATCGGCGACCTCGTCGGCGGACTTCTCCTCGCGCACGTCGCCGCGCACGAGGGGATCACCGCGGTCGAGACGATCTGCGGGCTCGAGCCGGACCCCATCGACTACACGATCATGCCCCGGGCGACCTACTCGCGGCCGCAGATCGCGTCCATCGGCCGCTCGGAGCAGGAGCTGCAGCGGGACGGCGTGCCGTACAGGATCGGCAAGTTCCCGTGGACCGCCAACGCGAAGGCGCTCATCGGGGGCGAGTACGACGGGTTCGCCAAGGTGCTTGCGCACGCCGAGACCGACCAGGTCCTGGGGGTGCACCTCGTGGGCCCCCACGTGACCGACCTAATCGCCGAGTCGAGCGTGGGCATGCTCCTCGAGTCCACCGCGTGGGAGATCGCGGCCGCCGTGCATCCGCACCCCACGCTCTCCGAGGCGATCGGCGAGGCCGCCATGGCGGTCGCCGGGCGCTCGATCAACTTCTAGGGCGTCCTGCAGGGGAGGGCAGCGGTGGCCGAGGCGTCGATCGGAACGAGCGAGCTGGCCGCCCGGAACGGCCTCCGCGACGACGACCTCCTGCGGATGTACCGCCTGGTCGCGCTCTCCCGCGCCATCGACGAGCGCATGTGGGTGCTCAACCGCTCCGGGAAGGCGGCGTTCGTGATCAGCGGCCAGGGACACGAGGGCGCGGAGGTCGGGATCGTCTCGTCGCTTCGGCCGCATCTCGACTGGCTCGTCCCGTACTACCGCTCGATCGCGGCGGTGCTCACCTTCGGGATGACGCCCCGCGAGATCCTCCTCGCGCAGTTCGCCCGGGCCACCGACCCTTCGTCGGGGGGCCGCCAGATGCCCGGCCACTATGGCTCGGCGGAACACAACATCCTGTCCACCAGCTCCCCGGTCGCCACGCAGCTGCTGCACGCGGTCGGGATCGCGCTGGCCGCGAAGAACCGCCGCACGGGACAGGTCGCGCTCACCGAGCTCGGGGAGGGGTCGAGCAACCAGGGGGACTTCCACGAGGGCCTGAACTTCGCGGGGATCCACCGCCTGCCGGTGGTCTTCGTGGTCGAGAACAACGGGTACGCGATCAGCGTGCCGATGTCCCTGCAGAGCCCCATCGCGAACATCGCGGACCGTGCGGCTTCCTACGGATTCCCCGGGATCGTGGTCGACGGCAGCGACGTGCTGGAGTGCTACCGGGCGGGCCGCGAGGCCATCGACCGGGCCCGGCGCGGCGAGGGGCCGACCCTCATCGAGGCCAAGGTGACCCGGCTCACGGCGCATTCCTCGGACGACCAGCAGACCAGGTACCGCTCGCAGGAGGACCTCGACGCCGGGCGACAGCGCGACGCGCTGCCTCGCTTCCGCCAGCAGCTCCGCGACGCGGGCGTGCTCGACGACGAGCGCGATTCGGCGATCGCGGCCGGCGTGAAGGCAGCGGTAGACGATGCCACCGACTGGGCGGAGAGCCAGCCGGAGCCGGACCCGGCAACCGCCATGCGCCACGTCTACGCGGAACCGGAGGGAGACCGCTGATGCCCGTCCGGACCTTCATCGAGGCGATCCGCGGCGCCCTCGCGTCCGAGATGCGGCGCGACGAGCGCGTGGTCGTGCTGGGGGAGGACGTGGGGCTGAAGGGCGGCGTGTTCCTCGCCACGGACGGCCTCCAGGCGGAGTTCGGGGTCGAGCGGGTGATCGACACGCCGCTCACGGAGTCGATGATCGTCGGCGCCTCCATCGGCGCGGCGGTCAACGGGCTGCTGCCGGTGCCGGAGATCCAGTTCGCCGACTTCATCCTGCCGGCCTTCAACCAGATCGTGAGCGAGGCCGCCCGGATGCGGTACCGCTCGAACGGCGCCTTCGGCTGTCCGATCACGATCCGCGCTCCCTACGGAGGCGGCGTGCACGGCGCGCTCTACCACAGCCAGTCGCTGGAGGCGTTCTTCACCCACGTCCCGGGGCTCAAGGTCGTGATCCCGTCGACCCCGTACGACGCGGCCGGCCTGCTCCGGAGCGCGATCCGCGACCCGGACCCCGTGCTGTTCTTCGAACACAAGAAGATGTACCGGTCGGTGCGCGGCGAGGTGCCCGACACGGACTACACGGTGCCGCTGGGCAGGGCGCAGGTGCGGCGCTCGGGCACGCAGATCACGGTCGTGGGGTACGGGCTGATGGCGCATCACGCCATGGAGGCGGCCGAGCTGGTGGGGGCCGAG
>JAJYEB010000258.1 GCA_021790375.1 Chloroflexota bacterium
CGCATCGGCCGTCAGGCCCTGAAGGCCATCATCGAGCGCACGCCGGAGCTCGAGGTGGTTGCCGTCAACGACATCGTGGACGTCGCCACCAACGCGCTGCTCTTCAAGCACGACTCCACCTACGGCGCGTTCCCCGGCACCGTCGAGCACACCGACGACGCGATCGTCGTCAACGGCCACGTCATCCGGAGCCTGATGGTGGCGAACCCCGCCGATCTGCCGTGGCGCGACCTTGGCGTGGACATCGTGATCGAGTCGACCGGCCGCTTCACCGACGCCGACAAGGCGCGCGCGCACGTCGAGGCGGGCGCCGAGAAGGTCATCATCTCCGCGCCGGCGAAGAAGGAGGACGTCACGATCGTCCTCGGCGTCAACGAGGAGACCTACGACCCGGCGGCGCACACGATCATCAGCAACGCGAGCTGCACCACCAACTGCCTGGCCCCCGCGGCGAAGGTGCTCAACGACACGTTCGGCATCGAGCGCGGCCTGATGAACACCATCCACAGCTACACGAACGACCAGCGCATCCTGGACGTCGCGCACAAGGATCCTCGTCGGGCCCGATCCGCCGGCCTCAACATCATCCCGACCACCACCGGCGCCGCCAAGGCGCTCTCGCTGGTGATCCCCGATCTCAAGGGGAAGCTCGACGGGTTCAGCCTTCGCGTGCCGACCCCCACGGTGAGCATCGTCGACCTCACGGTGGACCTGGCGAAGGACACCACCGCCGAGGAGATCAACGCGGCGTTCCGCGCGGCCGCGGCGGGCCCCATGAAGGGGATCCTCGGCGTGTCCGACGAGCCGCTCGTCTCGACTGACTTCAGGGCCGATGCGCGCTCGTCGATCCTCGATTCGGCGTACACGCTGGTCGTGGGCGGGCGCTTCGCCAAGGTCCTCGCCTGGTACGACAACGAGTGGGGCTACAGCTGCCGCGTCGCCGACCTGGCGAAGTACGTCGCCGAGCGCCTGTAGGCGCGCCCCGCGACGGCCGCACGAGAGGACGATCCATGGACAAGCAGACCGTCCGCGACTTCGATCCCAGCGGCAAGCGGGTCTTCGTTAGGGTGGACTTCAACGTCCCGCTCGAGGACGGGAAGGTCACCGACGACACCCGCATCCGTGCCGCCCTGCCCACCATCAAGTACCTGCTCGAAAAGGGTTCCATCGTCATCCTTGCGAGCCATCTCGGGCGGCCCAAGGGCAAGGTCGTCGAGAGCATGCGACTGCGCCCGGTGGCCGAGCGCCTGGGCCAGCTCCTGGGCCGCACCGTCCGCGTGACCGGCGATGCGATCGGGAGCGGCACCACCGATGCCCTCGCCCGCATGAAACCGGGCGAGGCGATCCTGCTCGAGAACCTGCGCTTCCACCCCGAGGAGGAGGCCAACGATCCGGAGTTCGCGAAGACGCTGGCGAGCTACGCCGACGTGTACGTGAACGACGCCTTCGGCACCGCGCACCGCGCCCACGCGTCGACGGTCGGCATGGCCGAGCAGCTGCCCGCCTACGCCGGCTTCCTGATGGAGCGCGAGATCAACGCGCTCTCCAGCCTGATCGAGAACCCCGCACGACCCTTCGCGGCCGTGCTCGGCGGCGCGAAGGTCTCGGACAAGGTCAAGGTGCTCGAGAACCTTGTCTCCAAGTGCGACACGTTCTGCATCGGCGGCGGCATGGCCAACACGTTCCTGGTCGCCCGCGGCTACACGGTGGGCAAGAGCCTGCTGGAGCCGGATCGCGTCGAGGACGCGAAGCGCATCCTGGCCGACGCGGAGGCCCGCGGCGTCACCTTCGTGCTGCCCACCGACGTCGTGGTGGCCAAGGAGGTCACCCGCGGTGCCGAGCGCAAGGTGGTGCAGGCGAGCAAGGTGCCCAACAGCTGGTCGATCGTCGACGCCGGCCCGAATACCATCCGGGCCTTCGAGGAGGCGCTGCAACCGGCCAGGACGATCCTCTGGAACGGGCCGCTCGGCGTGTTCGAGATCCCGACGTTCGGCGACGGGACGCGCGCCATGGCCCGCTTCCTCGCCGCGCGTGCCGACGAGGGTGTGACCACCGTCGTGGGTGGCGGCGATTCGGTCGCGGCGCTCGACCAGCTCGACCTTGCTGAGAAGATGACCCACGTGTCCACCGGCGGCGGCGCGTCGCTCGAGTTCCTCGAGGGCATCACGCTGCCCGGCGTCGCGGTGCTGAGGGACCGCGTGGCCGACTAGGGGTCGTGCCGGCACGACCCGGCCATACCAGTCATCATCACGGGAGCACGGGCCCGGTCCGCGCTCCCGGGAACGATTCCGGAGGGTCAATGAGCCGCGTCCTCGACCGTGGTGCCGTCTTCGCCGGCTGGGTGGGTGCCGGGATGGCGGCGGTCATCGTGCTGAGCTTCGAGCTCGTGATCCCGGTGCAGCCGGTGGTCTTCTATTCCGCGCCGTTCGCCGGACTGCTGATCGGCTACTACGCGAACCAGCGGTCCGAGCGCGCCGGCGGCCCCTGGGGCCGGCTCGTCGCGGACGCCCTGTATGCGGGGCTGGTCACCGGGATCACCCTGGCACTGCTCTACGGGGCGCTGCGGCTGCTGTTCTTCTACGCGGACCAGGGGTACAGCGCCGACAACCAGGGTGGCGCGGTGACGTGCCGCTCCGGCGCCGACTGCACGTATCAGCGCTATCTCGCCGATCCGGCGTACGCGGCGGAGCTGCGCGCCGCCGGCGTCATCGACGCGGCCGGCTTCGAGCGCTACTTCCTGTCGGAGCAGCTGAACGGCGGCGTCACGCTCGTGCTCTGGACGCTCGTGCCGGCGCTGCTCGGCGGTCTCGCGTACGGCGCGTCGAATTCGCGGCCGCGGGGACAGGCGCCGGTGGACCCGTCCGGCCGCTCCCCGGGCTCTCCGGCGGTGCTGCCGCCGCCCGGCGAGTAGGCGCGACCCGGCGAGCAGGCACCCTGCGAGCAGGCGCCGCGGGGGAGCGGCCTCCACCCGGCGGGGAGCGGCGAGATTGCCGCGGGAGCCGAGGGCCGGGCGAGCACCCGCCCCCCGCCGCGGGGCACCCGCCCAAAGAAGAAGCCCCGGGCTCTGAGCCCGGGGCTTCCGCATCGCATGGTGATCCAGGTGCCGCGCGGTGGCGCGGCCAGCGATTACGCCTCGGCCGGACGATCACGCCTCGACCGGCGATTACGCCTCGGCCGGGCGATTACGCCTCGGCCGGCGATTACGCCTCCGCCGGCGATTACGCCTCGGGCTGCTTCTTCGCGCGAGGCGCGCGGGCGGGCTTCTTCTCGGCGGGAGCGCTCGCGGCCTCCGCCTTGGCGGCCCGCGGGCTGCGCGTCGCCTTGGGTGCCGCCTCCTTTGCCGGAGCTGCCTCCTTTGCGGCCGCGGCGCGGGGTGCCCGGGTGGTGGCGCTCTTCGCCGCGGGGGTCTTGGCCGCAGGGGTCTTGGCCGCAGGGGCCTTGGCCGCGGCCGACTTCGGTGCGCTCTTCGCGGCGCCGGTCCGAGTCCCGGTGGCCGGAGCGGCGGCGGTCGTGGCGGTCGCGCCCTCGGTGGCCTCGCCCCGTGTCGCGCGATGGACGGCGGCGCGTGCCTTGCCGGCGGCCGTCTGCTCGCCCTTGGCCTTCGTCGCGCGCGAGGCGGCGACGCGGGCCTTGGCGGCCTTCGCGGCCGCGGCCTTGCCGGTGGTCTTCGTGACGTGCCCGGTGCCCACCACGGCCGAGCCGGCGAGCGCCGCACTGACCTTGCGCATGAGCCGGCTCTTGCGGCGAGCGGCGGCATTCGGGTGGATCGCCCCCGACCTGGCAGCCCTGTCCAGCGCGGACTCGGCCTCCGGGATCGTCGCCGTCGCGACTTCGGT
>JAJYEB010000259.1 GCA_021790375.1 Chloroflexota bacterium
GCTGGAGGCACTCGAGGGAGAGGCAGCGGCGGCGCTCCGCGCCGGCCTGGGCACCTGGCTCACGGTGCACGAGAGCCTGCTCGGGCTCATCCAGCCGTCCCAGTACGTGAAGAGCCCCACCCAGCAGGAGCAGTCGCTGTTCGAGGGAGAGCGCTCCACCTACCTCGTGGTGTACCCCTTCACCAAGGCCACCGACTGGTACCTGCTCGGGCGGGACGCGCGCCAGGGGATCATGAACGAGCACATGCGGATCGGACACAAGTACCCCCAGGTCCGGCAGCTGCTCGCCAACTCGTTCGGGCTCGACGACCAGGATTTCATCGTCGCCTACGAGACCGACGACCTCCCCGGCTTCGTCGAGCTGGTGCGCGACCTTCGTGGCTCCGACAGCCGCCGGTCGACCGTGCGCGACACGCCGATCCTGGCCGCCGTGCATCGGCCGATCGGCGAGATCCTGCGGCTGCTGGGCGTCCCGGGACAGCCCGGATGACGGCCCCGGACGGACCCGTGACCGTGCAGGCCCAGCCCGCCGCGGGCGCGGACTGGCGGCGCCGCGCCGAGTCGCTCTTCCCGGGCGGCGTCAACAGCCCCGTCCGGGCATACCGGGCCGTCGGCGGGGAGCCGCCGATCATCGTCAGCGGCGAGGGGGCAACCGTCCGGGACGTGGACGGCCGGACCTACGTCGACTACGTCGGCGCGTTCGGACCCCTGATCCTGGGGCACGCCCGTCCCGAGGTCGTGGAGGCCGTCCGCCGGGAGACGGAGGCGGGCGGCCCGTTCGGCGCCACCACGCCGGCGGAGGTGGAGCTCGGCGGGGCGATCCGCGACGCCATGCCCTCGGTCGAGCGGCTGCGCTTCGTCAGCTCGGGGACCGAGGCCGCCATGAGCGCGCTCCGGGTCGCCCGGGCCGCGACGGGGCGGGATCTCGTGGTCAAGTTCGAGGGGGGCTACCACGGCCACGCCGACGGGCTCCTGGCGCAGGCCGGTTCCGGGCTCGCGACGCTGTCGCTCCCGGCCAGCGCCGGGGTGACGGCCGAGGCCGCGGCACAGACGCTGCTGGCGCGGTACAACGACCCTGCCAGCGTGCGTGCCCTGTTCGAACGCAACCCGGGCCGCGTCGCCGCCGTGATCGTCGAGCCGGTGGCCGCGAACATGGGCGTGGTGCCGCCCGTGCCGGGGTTCCTGGAGCAGCTGCGGGAGCTGACCGCGCGGCACGGCGCGCTGCTCGTCTTCGACGAGGTGATCACCGGCTTCCGGGTCGCGCGCGGCGGGGCGCAGGCCCGCTACCACGTCACGCCGGACCTCACGGTGCTCGGCAAGATCATCGGCGGCGGCATGCCGGTGGGGGCGTACGGGGGCAGGGCCGGACTGCTCGACCTGGTGGCGCCCGCCGGGCCGGTCTACCAGGCGGGGACGCTGTCCGGCCACCCGGCCGCGATGGCCGCCGGGCTCGCCACGCTGCGGCTGCTGGACGCGACCGTGTATGCGCGGCTCGAGCGGCTGGGGGCCCGCCTCGAGGACGGCCTGCGGTCGGCCGCCGGGGACGCCGGGCGGGCCCTGTCGGTCGGTCGGGTCGGGTCGCTCCTGACCGTCTTCTTCCGGGGCTCCGCGCCGCGCGACTTCGACGAGGTCCGCGAGGCGGACCCGGAGGCGTTCGCACGGTTCCACGGCGCGATGCGCCAGGCCGGGATCCTGCTCCCGCCGGCCTCACAGGAGGCCTGGTTCCTGTCCGCGGCCCACACCGACGAGGACGTAGAGCGCACGGTGGAGGCGGCACGGGCCGCGTTCCGCGCGTGAACGACCGCCTCCTGCGGGCGTACCGGCGCGAACCGGGGGACGCGACCCCCGTCTGGTTCATGCGGCAGGCGGGCCGCGCGCTCCCCGAGTACCGGGCCGTGCGCGAGCGGGCCGGACTGGCGGAGATCGTCCGCGACGCCGCGCTCTGCGCCGAGGTCACCCTGCAGCCCGTGCGGCGGCTCGGCGTGGACGGCGCGATCATGTTCGCCGACATCACGACGCCTCTGCCCGGGATGGGTGTTGACGTGCGCTTCGTCGAGGGCGTGGGCCCGGTGATCGACCGGCCGGTCCGCACGCTCGCCGACGTGGCTGGCCTTCGCACGTTCGACCCCGGTGAGGCGGTGGGGCCGCTGCTCGACGCGATCGGGCTGGTGCGCGGCGAGGGCCCGGTGCCGGTGCTCGGCTTCGCCGGCGCGCCGTTCACGCTGGCGAGCTACCTGGTCGAGGGGCGGTCCTCCCGGGACGCGGGGCGGCTCGTGGCCCTGCTGCGGACCGAGCCCGCGACGTTCCGGGCCCTGCTCGAGCGGCTCACGGATGTCACGGTGGCCTACCTGCGGGCGCAGGTCCACGCGGGCGCGCAGGCGGTGCAGCTGTTCGACAGCTGGGTGGGCGTGCTGGGGCCGTTCGACTACGAGCGGCACGTGCTGCCGCACCTGCGCCGGCTGCTGTCGGAGCTCGCCGGCCTGGACGTGCCCACCATCCTGTTCGGCACAGGGAACGCCGGGCTGCTCCGGCTGCAGGCCGGTGCCGGCGCCGGCGTCGTCGGGCTGGACTGGCGCGTCGACCTGGGCGAGGCGTGGCAGCTGCTCCCGGGGCTGGCCGTGCAGGGCAACCTGGACCCGTCGCTCCTGCTGGGCCCGTTCGACGGCGTCGCCGAGCAGGCCGGGCAGATCCTGGAGCGCGCCGGCGGACGCCCGGGACACGTGTTCAACCTGGGGCACGGCGTGCTGCCCTCGACCGACCCGGACGACCTGCGGCGGCTGGTCGACCTGGTGCACGAGCGATCGGCCGTCCGGGCAGTGCGGCCGTGACGCGCGACGCGATCGTCGCAGGCGGACCCGGGGCCACGCCGCCCCCGCCGGGTCCGATGACGGGTGAGCAGCGGTTCCTGGCCGCGTGCCGGCTGCAGCCGGTCGATGCCACCCCCGTCTGGTACATGCGCCAGGCCGGGCGCGGGATCGCCGAGTACGAGCGGATGCGGGAGCGGTACGGGGTCCTCGGGATCGCGCGCACGCCCGAGCTGGCGGCGCGGGCGAGCGTCCTGCCGGTGGCCGCGTACGGCGTCGATGCGGCGGTGATGTACGCGGACGTGATGCTGCCCACGGGTCCCATGGGCGTCGAGTTCGAGCTCACCGCGGAGGGCCCGGTGCTGGCGTCTCCGATCCGGTCGGCGGCCGACGTCGCGCGCCTCCGGGTCCACGAACCCGAGGAGGACCTCGCGTTCGCCATGGAGGCGATCCGGCTCGCGAGGCGCGAGCTCGACGGCCGGCAGGCCGTGATCGGGATCGCCGGAGGGCCGTTCACCCTGGCCGCGTACCTCGTCGAGGGACGCGCCTCGCGGGACCAGGCGACGGCGCGGGCCTTCATGTACGCCCAGCCGGCGGCGTGGCACGACCTGCTCGGCCGGCTGGCCGAGGTGGGCCGGCGCTACCTCGCCGCACAGGCGCGCGCCGGAGCCCAGGCGGTCCAGGTCTTCGACACCTGGGCGGCATCGCTCGGGCCGGAGGAGTACGAGACCTTCGTGCTGCCGCACGCCATGCGCCTGCTCGAGGGCGCGGCCGGCGTGCCGTCGATCCATTACGTCGGGGCAGGCGCGCCGCTGCTCGAGCTCGTCGCAGCCTCGGGCGCGGGGATCGTGGGTATCGACTCGCGCCTCCCGCTCGCGGCCTCCTGGGAACGCATCGGTCCGGCACTCGGCATCCAGGGCAACCTGGACGGCGCGCGCCTGCTGGCCGGCTGGGAGGCGACCGAGACGGGTGCCCGGCACGTGCTGGGCGAGGCCGCGGGCCGCCCCGGGCACATCTTCAACCAGAT
>JAJYEB010000260.1 GCA_021790375.1 Chloroflexota bacterium
GGACTGGAACGCGCGCCTGGGGGCCGACGCGACCTGGGTCCTGTGCAGCCACGGCGATGTCATCAAGGCCCTGCTGGCGGATGCCCTCGGCATGCATCTCGACCTGTTCCAGCGCCTCCAGGTGGACCCGTGCTCGCTCAGCGTGGTCCGCTACACGCAACTGCGGCCGTCCGTCGTACGTATCAACGACAACGGGGGCGGCATCGACGACCTGCTCCAGCAGAAGAAGCGACGCCGTCGCTCGCCGCATGCCGTCGTCGGGGGCGGGGCGGGCGGAGCAGGGTAGACTCGACCGACGCGGGAGCGCCCGCACCACGGAGGACTGATGCCTCGACGCATCTTCAGCTTCGACACGCCCGATCGCTTCACCGCCGGGACGGTGGGTGAGCCGGGCCACCGCACCTTCTTCCTGCAGGCGCGCAGCGGGCCCCGCCTGGTCAGCGTGATCGTGGAGAAGGAGCAGGTCTCGGTGCTCGCCGACCGCCTCGGCCAGCTGCTCGAGGAGATGCGACGCCGCGGCGTGGACGTGCCACAGGATCTGCCGGACGGGGCGCAGGACGTCGCCCCGCTCGACGAACCGCTGGTCGAGCAGTTCCGCGTCGGATCAATGGTGCTCTCATGGGACGGCGAGGCGCGGGAGATCGTCGTCGAGGCGCGCGCGCAGGTCGAGGAGGGGGAGGAAGAGCCGGACGAGGAGGACGACGAGGACGACGACGCGCCCGAGGGCCCCGACATGCTGCGGGTGCGCATGCCCGCCCAGGCCGCTCGCGTCTTCGTGGACCGCGCGCTGCGGGTCGTCTCCGCGGGCCGCCCTCCCTGCCCCTTCTGCGGGCTTCCGCTGAACCCGGAGGGTCACCTCTGCCCGCGGAGGAACGGCCACATCCACTGACCATGGACGGGGGCGACGCGCTTCGCGTGCTTCGCGAGGGCCAGCTGCGTCCGGTCGGCCGCCTGGCGGACGCCTCGAACGCCACCCTCTTCTGCCACGTCGCCGGTCCCGGGCCGGACGGTGCCGAGATCGAGCTGGCCTGCGTCTACAAGCCCGTGCGCGGCGAACGGCCGCTGTGGGATTTCCCGGCGGGGACCCTGGCCAACCGCGAGTACGCGGCGTTCCTGGTCTCGGAGGCGGCGGGCTGGGCGATCGCGCCCCCCACGCTGCTTCGCGACGGTCCGTTCGGACCCGGCATGGTGCAGCTCTGGGTCGACGTGGACGAGGCGGTGGACGTGGTGGACCTGGTGAGACGGTCGGACGAGCGGCTCCGACCCATCGCCCTCTTCGATGCCGTGGTCAACAACGCGGACCGCAAGGGCGGTCACCTGCTCCCGGTGCCCGGTGGGCACGTGCACGGAGTGGACCACGGGATCTGCTTCGCCGCCGAGCCGAAGCTGCGGACGATCCTGTGGGGCTGGCGCGGATCGCCGATCGCCGGCCCCGAGCGCACGACGCTCGAACGGCTGGGGACGGCACTGGCCGGCGACCTTGGCGCGCGTCTTCGCGAGCTCCTTGCCGACCGAGAGGTCCGCGCGGTCGGCAACCGGATCGAGGACCTGCTTTCGACCGGTTGCTTCCCCGAGCCCGACCCCGAGCGCCCCGCGATCCCCTGGCCGCCGTTCTGATCGTGCCGGCCGTGCTGATCGCCCCCGTGTCGAGGCGGATCTTCGGCCCGTAGCGGCCCCGGGGCCGTTACAGGAGCGCGATCACGTTGGTCAGCGCACCGAGGACGCCCATGACGGCCACGACGAGTGCCAGCGAGCGGCCGCCGCCCGTTCGTCGCGAGTACAGCTGGATGATGACCAGCATCACCGCCACGCCGATGAGCTTCGCGCCGGCGACGGCGCCGAAACCGCCCACGTAGTAGACGATCCGGAGCGGCCCGACCTCGCCACCGATGCCGGATTCGCGCACGGCCAGCCCGAACGTGGCCAGGTCCGCGAGCTGCGCGGTGACCAGGAGCAGCAGGGTCAACCTCGGGAGACCCCTGCGGAGCCGGGCAAGGTGCCGCCCCGCACCCACGCCGCGAGGCCCGCCCGGAGCCGTGACGGCGCGCGCACGAACGCCCGCGACCCGGCGGCGCGATCGGTACGGCAGCGACATCGAGTCCTCCGGGGGTCGCACCCGGTATCGCGCGAAGGAGCCCGGTCCGTGGCGACCCTCCGTACAGTGTGCGCCCCGGATCACATCATCTCCACGGGCACTCGGCCCGAACGCGCTGCAACGGCGCGACGGCGCCGCGGGGCCGGGGCGTCTCCGTCGGTCGTCGGGCCGTCGGGTCGTCGGGCCATCGGGTCGTCGGGTCGTCGGGCCGTCGGGCCGTCGGGCCGTCGGGCCGTCGGGTGGCAGATTGATATGTCACCGCGCACGCAGGTGTCGCGGTTGAGGGGCTGCGCGATCCACGATCGAAGTCCGCGGCACCGCCGCGGCCGGTGCGACCGTGCGCGCGACCTTCCGGCCAGCCGATGCACGGCCCTTCGGGCACGACTCCAGCGACGAGGGATACGGCTACATGGGTCTTCGGCCCGGCGACAGGCGCACGGCGCGCCGCGTCGGAATCGCGCGCGCGACGCTGCGCAGGCGCCGCCGGGGTGGCTCGTCCGCCTGGCTGGGGCTCGTCGCGGCGGTGCTCGTCGTGCTGGTCGCCGGCCTCCTCCTGGCGGGGGCCGGCCTGGCGGTCGCCGGGGCAGGCACGTTCCAGGCCCTGACCTCGCCGAGCGTGGTCGACATCGCGCGGCTGTCGCGGGCGTCGCTCCCCCAGACCACGCGGATATACGACCGCACCGGCACGCACGTGCTGGCCACCATCTACACGCAGGACCGCGACTACGTCACGTACGCGAACATCCCGCCCGACCTGGTGAACGCGACCGTCGCGATCGAGGACCGCGGGTTCTGGACCAACCCGGGCATCGACGTGCCGGCCATCGCGCGGGCGGCGCTCAACGACGTGGCCGGCGGCCCGCTCCAGGGCGGTTCGACGATCACCGAGCAGCTGGTCAAGCTGCTGATCACCGGGAGCCAGCCCACCATCTCGCGGAAGATCCGAGAGGCGCTGCTGGGAATCCAGGCCAGCCGGGCGCTGACCAAGCAGCAGGTAATGGAGCTCTACCTCAACACCGTGTACTACGGCGAGCAGGCCTACGGGGTCGCGGCCGCGGCGCGCCACTACTTCGACGAACCCCTGTCGAAGCTGACACTGGGACAGGCGGCGATGCTGGCCGGGCTCCCGAAGGCGCCGGTGGGGCTGGACCCGTTCCTTCACCCCCACCAGGCCACTGCGCGGCAGCACCAGGTCCTGGATGCGATGGTCTCCACCGGGATCATCACGCCCGCCCAGCGCGCGACGGCCGAGAAGCACGGCCTCGGGCTCAAGCGCTGGAGCCTGCCGGCCCCACCGGTCCCCTGGTTCACGGACCGGGTCATCGCCGAGGCAAGCCGGCTGATGGGCGGCTACAGCGTCCTGGCTTCCTGCGGCTGCAAGGTCATCACCACGCTCGACTGGGGCCTGCAGCGGATCGCGCAGCACGACGTCACGAGCTTCGTCGCGAAGCTCCCGGCGAACCTGAACGTCAACAACGGCGCGCTGGTCGCGCAGGACCCGGCGACGGGGCAGATCCTCGCCTACGTCGGGTCGGTGAACCCGGCCGATCACAGCCCGAAGGTGCAGGGCCAGTTCGACTCGGCCGGCGTGGCACTGCGCTCGCCCGGCTCCACCTGGAAGCTGATCACCTACCTGGCCGCGATGGAGTACGGGCACCTCACCGACGCCTCCACGCTGTGGGACATCCCGATCAAGTTCGCGCCCGGGTACGTGGGGGTCGACTCGGAG
>JAJYEB010000261.1 GCA_021790375.1 Chloroflexota bacterium
ATCGTGGCCGAGCGGCTCGGTGCGGATCTCGTGGACAAGGATCTGATCGCCGAGGTCGCCCGCCGCGCCGAGCTTGCTCCGTCGGTGGTGGAAGCCGAGGACGAGCAGCCGTCCAGGCTCCTCGCGCGGCTCGTCGCCGCCTTCGGCCCGGTCGCCGCCGAGGCCGGCATGGTCTGGCAGGCTCCGTATCCGGATCCGGCGTACGACCCGCGCCCCGCCATCCTCGAGCTCACCAGGAAGGTGATCACCGAGGTCGCCCGCGGGGGGAACGCGGTGATCGTCGGGCGCGGCGCGTCGGCCGTGCTGCGGGACCGCGGGGACGCGCTGCATGTCTTCCTCTACGCGGCCGACTCTGTCCGGCTGGCCACCGTCATGGCGCGCGAGACAATGTCGGAGTCGAGCGCGCGCCGGCGGATGCACGAGATGGACGCCAAGCGGGCGGCCTACCTGCGCCAGGTCTTCGGGCTGGACTGGCGCGATCCGCTCGCGTACACGCTGCAGTGCAACACCGGAGTGCTGGGCTACGCGCGCACGGCCGAGCTGATCCTTGACGCGGCGGGCAGGCTGGCGGGGGCCCCCGCGCCAGCGGCGGGTGCCGCATCTTCGCTCGAGGCGTCGGCCTGAGCCGGCTCACCCGTACAGGAGACCGTGCATGAAGGTGCTCTTCATCGGCGGCACCGGCCTGATCAGCAGCGCGTGCACCCGCCTGGCCGTGGAGCGTGGCCTGGACCTCTTCCTCCTCAACCGCGGACGCGATCCATACGCGGCACGCGGCGCGACGCCGCTCCTCGTTGACGTGCGCGACGAGGCGGCCGCCGGGCGGGTGCTGGCAGACCACCGGTTCGACGCGGTGGTCGACTGGATCGCGTTCGACCCGGGGGACATCGAGCGCGATCTGCGGCTCTTCGGCGACCGCACCGACCAGTTCGTCTTCATCAGCTCCGCAAGCGCCTACCAGAAACCACTCGGGGACTGGCTACTGCGCGAAGACTCGCCGCTGGCGAACCCGTTCTGGGACTACTCGCGGAACAAGATCGCGTGCGAGGAGCGGCTGCTGCGGGCGTACCGCGAGGACGGGTTCCCGGTCACCATCGTCCGCCCCTCGCTGACTTACGGCGACACGCAGATACCGCTGGCGGTGAACAGCTGGGACAGGCCGTTCACGGCCATCGCGCGGATGCGCCGGGGAGCGCCGCTCATCGTGCCCGGCGACGGCACGTCCCTGTGGACGATCACCCACAACAGCGACTTCGCCCGCGCCTTCGTGGGCCTGCTCGGTCGTCGGCAGGCGATCGGCCATGCGTTCAACATCATGTCCGACGAGGTCCTGACCTGGGACGAGATCTACCGGCAGGTCGCGGCGGCCGCGGGCGTGGAGGCGCGCCTCGTCCACATCGCCTCCGACTTCATCGCGGCCTGCCTGCCGGAGATGCGCGGCACGCTGCTGGGCGACAAGTCCGTGAGCGCCGTCTTCGACACCACGAAGATCAAGCGCTTCGTGCCCGACTTCCGCGCCACGACGCCGTTCGCGGAGGGGATCCGGCGGACCGTGGCCTGGTTCGACGCGGATCCCGCCCGGCAACAGGTGGACGCGACCATGAACGCCCGATGGGACCGCCTGATCGCCGCCTACGAGGAAGGCCTGGCGAACGCCGTCAGGGTGGTCGGGGAAGGGACCTGAGCCGCCGGACGCGTCAGTCCGGCATGCCTCGCCGAGCGGCGGGTGCGGCGCCCGGCGATACCGGCACCGGGGCAAGGGCATCCGTTCCGGCGGAGGGTTGCCCGGCCACGACGGCCGAGGGTTGCCCGGCCACGACGGCCGAGGGTGGCCCGGCCACAACGGCCGGGGCGCGCGTGGCGGCCGGTGCGGGCCGGCGGCGCAGCTGGATCGTGGCGATGGCCAGGATGGTGAGCGCCCCGAACACGAGCAGGCCCACCTGGATACCCCATCCGCCGGCGATCGATCCCAGCAGGAACGCCCCGATGGGCGTCGTCCCTCCCATCAGCAGCACGTAGATGCTCATGATCCGGCCGCGCAGCGCGTCCGGGGTGCGGATCTGCAGGAGGGTGTTGGCGGTGACCGATGCCACGACACCAGCGAACCCGGCGGCGACCATGATCACGAGGCTGGCGCCGTACCAGGACGACACCCCGAGGAGCACCAGCAGGACCCCCATCGCGAGACCGCCCATGGCCAGGCGGCGCTCGCTGGGCCGCCGATTGCGCGCCAGGACCACGCCGGCCACCAGGGACCCGGCACCCAGCGCCGACATGAGCGTTCCGAAGCCGGTGACCCCGCCGTGCAGCGCCACGGCCAGCAGCGGCAGCGCCACCTGCCAGTTGAAGCCGAGCAGCCCGACGACCCCGAAGAGCGCCACCACCGGCCGCACGGACGGCGTGCTCACCGCGTAGCGCAGGCCCTCGGTCAGCTCCCTCGCAAGCCGGACATCGGGCCGGTGCTGCCGGACCGTCACGTGCCGGGGCCGGATCAGGGCCAGGACCGCGATCGCGGGCAGGTAGCTGGCCGCGTTCAGGAAGAGCGCCCCCGCGATCCCCCACCAGGCGACCGCGATGCCTCCCACGGCGCCCCCGACCATCCGCGCGAGGTTGAACTGGATGCTGTTGATGGCCACCGCGTCCGCGACCAGCTCCGGGCCCACGAGTTCGGGCACGAACGCCTGGGCGGCCGGGTTGTTGAACGCGTTGGTGAGGCCCAGCAGGAGTGCCAGCACGGCCACTTCCCAGAGCTGCACGGTGCCGGTCGCCACCAGCGTGCCGAGGAGCAGGGCCTGGATCATGGCCGCGCTCTGGGTCGCGATCAGCATCCGGCGGCGCGGCAGGCGGTCGGCGATGACGCCGCCGAGCAGCGGGAAGATCAGGAGCGGCAGGAACTGCAGCATGGTCACGGTGCCGAGCATCACGGCCGAGTGCGTGAGCTCGAGCACGAGCCAGCTCTGGGCGACCGCCTGCGCCCACGTCCCCACCCCGGAGACCAGCTGGCTGGCCCAGTACCAGCGGAAGGCGGTAACCAGGAACGCCGGCGGCAACAGCCGGGCGGTGCCGCGCGGCCCGCTCGCTCCCTGCCGACCCACCCGCTGCTGGCCCGCGCGCTGCTCGACCGGGTCAGACATCGCGCCCTCGCGCACCCGGTGCCGCGCCGCGCGCAGCGTTCGAGGTTCCTCGCCGCCCGATCCTGACGGGGTGCCGGACCGGCGCCGTCTCGGGCCCCGCCTGCGCGACGATGCCGGCCTCCAGGCGATCCAGCAGGGCCTGCAGCGTGGCCAGGTCGGTTGGACCGAGCAACCCTTCGAGGTGAGCGTTCCAGGTGACCGCCCGGCCGGATAGTCTGTCGCTGACGGCCATTCCCTCCGCCGTCGGCAGGAGCACCCGCCGCCGCCGGTCGGCTGGATCGTTCGTCGAGCGCAGGAGGCCCCCCCGCTCCAGGCTGTCGGCCAGCCGCTTGACGTTCATGGGATCCGCGCGCAGCTTCCGGGCGAGCTCGCGAAGGCCCGTGCCGGGCTGTTCGGCGACCGCCCGCACCACTGCGGCCTGCGCGCTGGTCAGGCCGAGATCCGCGATCCGGGACTCCCACGCGGAGCGCAGCCGGCGGTGGGCACGACCCAGGCGGAACCCGATTCCCGATTCGAGCCCGGGGGGCGTGGGGGATCGCAGGTCGGCCGCCGTGTCGGGCCGCGGGTTCGCCGCGCCGGATTCCGGCGCGTCAACCGCCGCGTTCACGGACGCCGGGTGCCGGTCGCGTGGCCGGTCCTCCGTTGCATCGCGGAGATTGTAGCCATAACTACAACTGCGCGCGCACTG
>JAJYEB010000262.1 GCA_021790375.1 Chloroflexota bacterium
GGCAACGTCTCGATCCCCGTGTCGGCGCAGCACCAGTTCACCTCGGTCGGCGAGATCCGATCGCTCGTCGTGGGCGTCGCCACGCCCGGCGCCGGAGCCGGCCAGGCCGCGGGTGCTGGTGCGGGCGCGAGCCAGCCGACCGGGGCGGGCGCGAGCCAGCCGACCGGGGCGGGCGCGAGCCAGCCGACCGGGGCGGGCGCGAGCCAGGCAGCCGGCCAGGCGACACCCGTGACCCTCGGTGACCTGGGCACCGTGCAGCTCGTGGACGTCCAGCCCACGGGCTACGCCGAGCTTAGCGGCAAGCCGGCCCTCGTCCTGACGATCTCGAAGACGTCCGACGCGAACACCGTCAACGTGGTCAGGGCCGTCCAGGCGAAGCTCGCGCAGCTGCAGACGCAGAGCGGCTCGGCGTTCGCCGTCGAGACCGTCCAGGACCTGTCGAGCTACATCACGGAATCGCGTGACAGCCTGGTCCGCGAGGGCGGGCTCGGCGCGCTCTTCGCGATCCTCACGATCTTCGTGTTCCTGCTCAGCCTGCGGTCCACCCTCGTCGCCGCGGTGAGCATCCCGCTGTCGATCATGGCCGCGCTCGCGCTCATGCTCGTGGCCGGGATCAGCGTCAACATCATGACCCTGGGCGGTCTGGCGGTCGCGGTGGGTCGTGTCGTGGACGACGCGATCGTGGTCCTCGAGAACATCTACCGCCACCGCGGCAGGGGCGACCCGATGCGCGAGGCGGTCATCTCCGGGACCCGCGAGGTCGCCAGCGCGATCACCAGCTCGACGCTCACGACCGTCGCCGTGTTCCTGCCCCTGGGCTTCATCGGGGGCCTCGTGAGCCAGTTCTTCCTGCCCTTCGCGCTCACCGTCACCTTCGCCCTGCTCTCGTCGCTCGTCTGCGCGTTGACCGTCGTGCCGGTGCTCGCCTCGCTGTTCATCGACCGCATCACGCTCAATCCCGACGAGGGCCCTGCCCATCACGACACGATCATCCAGCGCCTCTACACCCCGATCCTCAGGACCGCCCTGCGCAGCCGTGCGTCCCGCTGGGGCGTGATCGGGATCGCGGCGCTCCTGGTGGCCGGGACCGGCCTCCTCATCCCGCACATCCCCACGCAGTTCCTCAACGCGGGCTCCCAGAAGTTCCTCCAGATCACCGTCGCGCCGCCCTCCGGCACGCCGTCGGCCGACGTCCTGGCACGCACGCAGGCGGTGGAGAAGCGCCTCCTCCAGAACGGCGAGGTGACGCTGACCGAGGCGACCGTGCCGGGCGACGGAGACACCGGCGTGGCGACGCTCCAGGCGGCCTTCACGGGGCAGGCGAGCAACAGCGCGACCGTCGTCGCCAAGCTCGACCCGAGCGTCAACCTCGACACGGAGCAGCTCAAGCTGGCCGGTCAGCTCAAGGCGCTCCAGGCGCCGGGCTGGCAGATCCAGGTCGCCCAGCAGAGCATGGCCGGGGGCAGCAGCTCGATCAGCGTCATCGTCAGTGGGGCGGACCCGAACAAGGTGGCCGCCGGCGCCGGCCAGGTGCTGGCCGCGCTCAAGGCGATGCCCGGCCTGATCAACGTCAAGTCGGACCTCGCGACCCAGACGCCGGAGGTGCAGGTTTCGGTCGACCCGAACAAGGCGCTCCTGGCCGGGACCTCCACCGCCCAGGTGCAGGCCGAGATCCACAGCGCCCTCGTCGGCCAGTCCCTGACGACCATCGAACTCCCCAGCGGGCCCGCGGACCTGTACCTCCAGGTGCAGGCGACCGGGCTGAATTCCGTCGCCGCCCTGGCCCGCATGCCCGTCGGCCAGGCCGGGGTGCCGCTCGGCTCGATCGCGACCGTCCAGCAGGTCCAGACGCAGGCGCGCATCAGCCGGGTCGACCAGGCGCCGGCCTCGACGATCACCGCGGACACCACCAGCCAGGACACGGGCGCCGTGTCGCGCGCCGTGCAGCAGCAGATCGACGCGCTGACCGCGGCGGGCAGGCTCGACGGCGTCACCGTGACGATGTCGGGCGTGACCGAGCAGATGAACACCGCGTTCGGCGGCCTGTTCGCCGCGATGGCGGTCGCCGTCCTGCTCGTCTACCTCGTCATGGTGCTCGTGTTCGACTCGCTCATCGACCCGTTCGTCATCATGTTCAGCCTGCCGCTCGCGACGATCGGTGCCTTCCCCGCCCTGTTCCTCACCGGCCGGGCGATCGGCGTGAGCGCGCTCATCGGCTTCCTGATGCTGATCGGCATCGTCGTGACGAACGCGATCGTCCTGCTCGATCTCGTCGAGCAGCACCGGCGTCGCGGCGTGCCCATGTACGACGCGCTCATGCTGGGCGGCCGGACACGGGTGCGCCCCATCCTCATGACGGCCATTGCCACGATCCTGGCCCTGATCCCGCTCGGTCTCGGCCTCTCCGAGGGCGAGATCATCGCCTCGGAGCTGGCCACCGTCGTCATCGGCGGCCTGTTCTCCTCGACGTTCCTGACCCTCATCGTGGTCCCGGTCGTGTACTCGCTGGTCGAGGGCGGCAAGGACGGCGCCCGGCGCCGTCTCGGGCGGCCGCCGGAGGGGCACGGCGACGGATCCGGGGATCTCCCGGTGCTGCAGGCACAGCCGGGGGCGTAGGTCTTGACACGGGTGTGGCTCCTGCGTACCCTCTTAGCACTCTCCGCGCTAGAGTGCTAAAGCTCGGCGCGGGGTTGCCAATCAAACAGGTCGGACCGGCAGCTGGCCCGGCGCGGGCTGCGCGACTCGAGCGCAGCGCCCGCTCGCCCGCCCGGCCGGCCGCACGGCCATCAGGCAAGCGCTCAGGAGGGTATCGCGTTGGCGACCGCCACTGCGTCCGCGTCCAAGCTCCGCCCGCTCGGCGACCGCGTGGTCGTCAAGCCGACTCCCCGCGAGGAGATGACCAAGTCGGGAATCGTCCTGCCGGACACGGCCAAGGAGAAGCCCCAGGAGGGGAGCATCCTCGCGGTCGGTCCCGGTCGCATCCTCGATGACGGAACCCGCGAGGCCATGGACGTCCAGGTGGGCAACAAGGTCCTGTACGCCAAGTACGCGGGCACCGAGTTCAAGGTCGACGGGGAGGAGCTCCTCATCGTCAGCCAGAAGGACATCCTCGCCATCGTCGAGGGCTAGGCCGGCAGGCACCGGCCCCAAGACACGAGGCCGGACCCCACGGGGCCCGGCCGTTTCGTTCCCAGGAGGTCACACCGCACGTGGCAAAGCAGCTAGTGTTCGACGAGGCCGCCCGCCGGTCGCTCAAGAAGGGCGTCGACCGCCTCGCGGACGCCGTCAAGGTGACGATCGGGCCCAAGGGCCGCAACGTCGTCCTCGACAAGAAGTACGGATCGCCAACGATCACCAATGACGGCGTGACGATCGCCCGCGACATCGAGCTCGACGAGCCCTTCGAGAACATGGGGGCCCAGCTCGTCCGCGAGGTCGCCACCAAGACGGACGACGTCGCCGGCGACGGCACCACGACCGCGGTCGTGCTCGCCCAGGCGCTGGTCACCGAGGGGCTCAGGAACGTCACCGCCGGCGCCAACCCGATGATCGTGAAGCGCGGCCTGGACAAGGCCGTCGTCGCCATCGTCGAGGAGCTGAAGCGGAACGCCCGCCCGGTCGACTCGCGCGAAGACATCGCGAACGTCGCCGCCATCAGCGCGGCCGATCCCGCGGTCGGCGAGCTGATCGCCGAGGTCATGGACAAGACCGGCAAGGACGGCGTGATCACGGTCGAGGAAGGCCAGTCGATCGGGCTCGACAAGGAATACGTCGAGGGCATGCAGTTCGACCGGGGCTACATCTCCG
>JAJYEB010000263.1 GCA_021790375.1 Chloroflexota bacterium
CCGGGGTGGTACCGCACGACCGTGAGTCCGGGGAGCCGTTCGCGGGATGAGACCAGGATGGCCCGTGTCGGGCCCGGAGCTGTCGGGCCCAGGGGACGAATCGAAGGAGATCGCCGTGTCGGAGAACCAGCCCATTTCGTGGCGTTCCATCGTGTACGGGACGCCGGTCATCTCGCGCGACAACGAGCGGGTGGGCCAGGTCCACGAGGTGCTGGGAGACGATGCCGACGACATCTTTCACGGGCTCCGGGTCGCGCTCGCCGGCGGGCATCGGGACGTGATGATCCCCGTCGACGCGGTCACGGGCATGGACGCGGACGCGGTGCGGATCGATCTCGGGCGGTCGGAGGTCGAGGGCCTCCCCGCATATGACGAGGAAGCGACGTACCACCTCGCCTCGGTGGGCTGGCTCCGCAAGCACCTCGGCTGGCAGAAGGACTCCAGGAGCGACGAGGAGCCGGGCTGAGCCGGGCTGACCCGGGCGAGCTCCGTGCGGCCGCGGTCGCGCGGCCCCCTACTCCTCGTCGAGGAACGTCGCGACGCTCGTCGCCAGTGCCGGGTCGACGTTGATGTCGTAGTGGGTCGCCCGGGGCAGGATCGCGAGGCCGTGGCGGGTCATCCCGGAGCGGTCCCATACGGCGTCGCGCTGCCCGCCGCCCAGCAGCTCGAAGCACTCGGCCGCGTAGCGGGGCGGAATGCCGTCCGCATCGCCGGCCACGATGAGGACGGGCATGGGGAGCAGGCGTGCCTCGTCGGTCCAGTCGTAGTCGAGCTTGAGCAGGCCGGTCAGCTGGGTCACGAGCACGGGCCAGTCCTCCACCCGTGGGGCGATCTCGCGGTACACGGCGTACAGGGGGGTCTGCTTGAAGGGCTCCGCCATCTCGGGCCCCATCTGCTCGAAGGCGGCGAGGTGCTCGGCATGCCAGGCGCTGCGCCGGAAGGGCGCCGAGACGAGCACCAGCCGGCGGACCAGCGCCGGATGCTGGATGGCCGTTCGCAGCGCGACCCCGCCGCCGAGCGAGAAGCCCAGCACGTCGGCCTGCGCGTGCCCCAGGTGCCGGATCACGGCCGCGATGTCATCGGCCATGGTCTCGAAGCGCATCGGGCGCTCCACGGCCGGCGTGCGTCCGTGGGACTGCAGATCGACCCCGATCACCTGGTGCCCGGCGGCCAGGGCGGCCAGGTTCGGGCCGAACATCTCGACCGAGCCGAAGCCCCCATGGAGGAGGACCAGCGGCCGGCCGCTGCCGTGGACCTGGTAGGCGAGCTGGATGCCGTTGACGGCCGCAAGACCGGCGGTGGCTGCCACGGGGCGCTCCTTTCGGGCACGAGGCGGTCGGCGTTGCGTGCCTCCGGAGCCGACCCGGCGCGACGGGCACCTGTTCGCCGGGCCGGGACACGCCGCGCGGAGGCGGGCGTGGCTGGCGAGGAAGGATTCGAACCTTCGATCTCCTGATCCAGAGTCAGGCGCCTTACCGCTTGGCCACTCGCCAGTGATCGAATCGGCATCCTATCGCAGAGCGGTCGATGGCAGCGCGGTCCGCTCCCGCGGGATGGACGGCACGGGCCGGGCGGACGTCAGGTGCCCTGCCGACCCTGCGCCTGGAGCTTCGCCCAGGTGTCCTTCAACGTGAGCGTCCGGTTGAAGACGGGATGGCCGGGGGTCGAATCGGGGTCGCGACAGAAGTACCCGAGCCGCTCGAACTGCACCGTCTCGCCCGCCGGCAGATCCACGAGCGCCGGTTCCAGGAGACAGCCCCGCAGCACCTCCTCGGAATCCGGGTTCAGGTCCGCGAACAGGTCGCCGCCGTCCGCTCCGGGATCCGGCCGGCTGAAGAGGTGGTCGTACAGCCGCACCTCGGCCGGCATCGCGTGACCGGCCGAGATCCAGTGGAGCGTGGCTTTGGGCCGGCGGCCGTCCGGGGCGTCCCCGCCGCGAGTGGCGGGATCGTACGTGCAGCGCAGTTCGACGACCTGTCCGGCCGCGTCCTTCACGACGTCCCGGCAGATCACGAAGTACGCAGATCGCAGTCGCACCTCGCGGCCCGGGGCCAGGCGGAAGAACTTCGCCGGAGGATCCTCCATGAAGTCGTCGCGCTCGATCCACAGCTCGCGGCTGAACGGCACCGTGCGGCTCCCGGCCGACGGGTCCTCCGGGTTGTTGACGACCTCCATCGGCTCGACCTGCCCCTCGGGGTAGTTCTCGATGATCACCTTCAGGGGTCGCAGGATGGCGAAGCGCCGGGGCGCCGTCCGGTTGAGGACGTCGCGCACCGCGTGCTCGAGCATGCCCACCTCCACCACGCTGTCGCTCTTGGCGACGCCGATCATCGCCGCGAAGTCGCGGATGCCCTCGGCGGGGTAGCCGCGCCGCCGCAGGCCCGAGATGGTGGGCATCCGCGGATCGTCCCAGCCGCGCACGTGCCCCTCGGTGACCAGCCGCAGGAGGACGCGCTTCGAGAGGACGGTGTAGGTGAGGTTGAGCCGCGCGAACTCGTACTGGTGCGGGCGCGAGGGCACGGGCAGGTTGTCGATGAGCCAGTCGTAGAGCGGCCGGTGGGCCTCGAACTCGAGGGTGCAGATGGAGTGCGTGATGCCCTCGATCGCATCCGACTGGCCGTGCGCGAAGTCGTACGTCGGGTAGACGCACCAGGCGTCGCCGGTGCGCGGATGCGCGGCGTGCACGATGCGGTACAGCACCGGGTCGCGCAGGTTGATGTTCGGGGAGGTCATGTCGATCCGCGCGCGCAGCACCCGCGCGCCGTTGGGGTACTCACCCTTCCGCATCCGCTCGAAGAGCTCGACGCTCTCCCCGGCCGTCCGCTCGCGCCACGGGCTGTTCCGCCCGGGCTCGGTCAGCGTGCCACGGTACTGGCGGATCTGGTCGGCCGAGAGGTCGTCCACGTAGGCCCTGCCGGCGCGGATCAGGTGGAGGGCCCAGTCGTAGAGCTGCTCGAAGTAGTCGGAGGCGAAGTAGAGGTGCTCGCCCCACTCGAAGCCCAGCCAGCGCACGTCCGCCTGGATCGCGTCGATGTACTCCTGCTCCTCCTTCGCCGGGTTCGTGTCGTCGAAGCGCAGGTGGCAGCGACCGCCGAACTCGCGCGCGATCCCGAAGTTGAGGCAGATCGACTTGGCGTGCCCGATGTGCAGGTAGCCGTTCGGCTCCGGCGGGAAGCGGGTGACCACCGTGTCGATCCGGCCGGCCTGGACGTCGGCGGCGACGATCTCGCGGACGAAGTCGCCTCGTTCCGGCGGAGTCGATTGCTGCAGCGGATCCACGGGGATGGTCACCGATCGCGGCGGGGCGCGACCGGCGTCCTCACCGTCGTGGCCACACGGCCGAGGCTAACACAGGGCCGGGTCATGCCATCAGCGCGATGCGACGTACCGGAGGCTCCCTGCGGCGAGCACGATGACGCCGGCGGCGTCAAGGGGCAGCCGTCCGGCCACGAGGCCCACGGCGAGGATGACGATGCCGATCACGGCGTACAGCCAGACCGGAAGTCGCACCAGCTGCATCGACGTCTCCCTTTCGATCCGAAGGCACGCCCGGGCGGGCGGGACAGTCCACGGCGGGGCGACCTCGCAGGCAATCGCAGCAGCGCTCGGGGTGCCGGAGGACGACTGCCTGAGCCACGGCTCGCACCCGACAGGAGCCGTCCGTGCCCGGGGAGTTGGCTGGCGAGGAAGGATTCGAACCTTCAATCCCCTGATCCAGAGTCAGGTGCCTTACCGTTAGGCCACTCGCCACCGCAAGCGTGCGGATGATACCGCAGCGACCGACCCCGAGCGTGGCCCCGC
>JAJYEB010000003.1 GCA_021790375.1 Chloroflexota bacterium
CGCACGAGGCGACCACCGGGCCGGAGATCTGGGAACAGACCGCGGGGCGGATCACGCACCT
The DNA here is from genome assembly GCA_021790375.1 of Chloroflexota bacterium. Taxonomy (GTDB): domain Bacteria; phylum Chloroflexota; class Limnocylindria; order Limnocylindrales; family CSP1-4; genus JAJYNJ01. The sequence continues at coordinate 62 of JAJYEB010000003.1, forward strand.
CGTGGCGAGCGCCGGGACGGGCGGCACGATCAGCGGGACCGCGCACTACCTGAAGGCGCGGAACGACAAGGTCGTCGTGGTCGGCGCCGATCCCGAGGGCAGCGTGCTGTCGGGCGACACGGCCCGTCCGTACCTGACCGAGGGCGTCGGCGAGGACTTCCTGCCGGCCACCTTCGACCCGGCCGTCGTCGACCGCTGGATCCGCGTCTCGGACTGCGACGCCTTCCGGATGGCCCGCCGAATCACCCGCGAGGAGGGCATCCTCGCCGGCGAGTCCTGCGGGACGGCGACGGTTGCCGCGCTCACGGTGGCGCAGGAGCTCACCCACGCGGGTGCCGGGCGGGAGGCCGTCATTGTCGTCATCCTGCCCGACGGAGGGCGCAACTACCTCTCGAAGCTCTACGACGACGATTGGATGCGTGAACACGGGCTGCTCGAGGGCCTTGCGTGCCGCCGCGGCGTGTGACGGCCGCGGGCTCTCGGCGTCCCGTGACCTGGTCACACCTCGGTGCCCTCCCCGTCGGCCACAGCGGGTACACTACGCGCCCGTAGTGGCCCGCCCTCTGGGCGTCGTCGAACCCACGCGTACCGGGAGTGGCAATGGGCAGGCGATCGCGATCCGTGCAGCGTCGCAGGGCCGAGGCAGCATCGGCGCTGCCCGCTCCGGCCCGCCGGCTGACCTCCTCCCGGATCCTGGTCGCCCTCGGGTTGTTCGCGGCGCTGGTCGCCGCCGTGGGCGGGCTGACATTCGTGGCGGTCAACGCCGCGCAACCCGCGTACGCCTGCAGCTCGCTGCTCCAGCCGGTCACGCCGACCGCCGGCGCCGCCCGGAACAGCGCTGCACCCCAGGCATCGCCCTCGGCCGGGACGGCGGCCGGACAGGACGCCCCCGACCTCGGGAGGAACCACGTCCCGCCCGGCGAGCGCGTCACCTACCAGTCATGCCCCCCCACGTCCGGGCCGCACTACAACGTCGCCGGCCAGGGGCCGATCCCGGCGGGTTTCTATGGGTCCGACCGGAGCAACCCGCCCCAGGGCTGGATCCACAACCTCGAGCACGGCGCGATGGTCGTGCTGTACCGGTGTCCCGATGGCGCCTGCGAGCAGTCCACGCTCGACGCCCTCCGCGCGTTCCAGCAGACGATCCCGCCCAGCCCCCAATGCCACATCCCCGACGACGTGGTGGTCACGCGCTTCGATGACATGAAGGCTCCCATCGCCGCCGTCACGTGGGATCGCGTCCTCTTCCTGGACAGCGTGGACGCGGCCTCGCTGACACGGTTCTTCCTCACGTCCGCGGAAACGAAGGCCCCCGAGAAGGAATGCTGATGGGCTTCCGGCGCCGGGAGTCGGGGCGCGCACGGCGGACGCGCGGCGCACCGCCGCGAGCCGAGCTCCGCCCCGGTGGTGAGTCAGCCGCCCGCTCGCGCCGCCTGTGAACCCTCCAGGGCCGCGACCACCCTCATCAATCTCGCGCGAGCTTCCCGGGCGATCCCCGCGACCGCCGGCGCATCGACCAGCGCCAGGACGACCTGCGGATCCATCACGTCGACGATCGTGTCGACGCCGTCAGTCCGCAGCACGACGTTGCAGGGCAGCAACGCGCCGATGGCGGGCTCGGCTTCGAGCGCCTGGTGCGCGAGCTGCGGGTTGCACGCCCCCAGGATCACGTACGGCTCCTGATCGACGCCCAGCTTGGCCCTCATCGTGGCCTGCACGTCGATCTCCGTCAGCACGCCGAAACCCTCAGCCTTCAGGGCAGCCTCCACGTCGGGACGCACCTGCGCGATGGGCTGCGGGAGACGGGTGCCGAATGTGAAGCGGGTCTCGGTGGTCGCCATGGGGGCGTCCTCCTGTACGTTGGTGGTCTTCAGGCTACGCTCGCGGCGGGCAGGCTGCGAGATCAGGGTCCGGCCACGATCTCTCGCCAGATCCCCTCGGCGCAGACCTCGACGATGCGCAGCCCTGCGGCCCGCACATTATCTTCGGTGCGCCGATTGAGGTGCGGCCCGAGGAGCCGTGAGGTAGCGAGGCTGAGCACGTCGGCGACCCGGCCCAGGATCGCGTTGCGGGGGCGCACGTGCTCGAGGAGCAGAACGCGACCGTCCGGCCGGACCACCCGGCGCAGCTCTCGCAGCCCGGCGACCGGATCGGGCACCGAGCAGAAGACGCACGTGGCGAGTACCGTGTCGAAGCTGCCGTTCGGATACGGCAGCCGCTGGACGTCGGCCCGCTCCAGGCGCACGGGAACCGGCGCGCCCGCTGCTCGCCGCCGCGCGCGCTCGAGCATGGCCGGCGCCACATCGGTCGCCGTGAGCCTCACATCCGGCCGATACAACGCGAGATTCCGCCCTGTTCCCGCCCCGACTTCCAGCGTGTCTCCGACAGCACGCCCGACGATCCGCCGACGACGCGCGAGCGTCCCGGCACGCTCCATCGGTCCGTTGAGCAGGTCGTATGCGGCGGCGATGCGCTCGTAACGACGTGTCACGGACACCTGTGCGACGCTCGCGGCCGCGACGCCCGCGGGCTGCCCGGCCGGGCCGCCGGCAGGAAGACGGATGTCCGCGAACGGCGGGTCAGCGCCCACCGGCACTCCGCACGCGACGGACCTTGAACAGGTCCGCGGTGTACGGCTGGCCCAGCCCGAGCCGCGCATAGAGCGGGCAGTAGCCGCGGACCGCGGTGGCGACGAAGTCGACCCCGACGAGGCCGACGGCGAACCAGGCCCAGGCGAACCACCCACCGACGGTGAGCCAGCCGACGAGACCCGCGATCATCGCTCCGCCCCCGAGGACGCCGCGGACGATCCGCTCGCCCCTGCCCAGTCCGCCCCGCCGTGCCGACGTCATGAATGTCATCGTTGATCCTCCGCTGAGGCCATCCGCTACCGGACAGCGAACCAGCCCAGCGCGATCGCGACCAGGATCAGCACCATGGGCGCGCAGCACGCCGCCATCCACAGGAGGGAGTGGCCGTCGCCGTGGTCCGCGGCGTGCTCCGGGTTCGGGTTCATGATGGTCGGTGGCGCCTGGCGCGTGGGCTCAGAGTGGACGTGCATCTGCTCCTCCGCGGCCGGCGCACTCCGGCGCCCGGCCGTCGACCTTACGATGCACCGCCGAGCTGAGAGGCGCCGGTGACGGCCCTGATGAGCGGCTGAGAAGACCGGGGCGCCCGACCGGCTGCTCGCGTCAGCGGTGCGACCGCGGCGTGGCCAGGCCGGGGTGTCCCGGGCTCGGTTGCGGATCGGGCGTGGCGCTCGCGGCGGCAGGCCTCCGGATCGCAGCCGAGCATGCGGAGAATGGTCTCGTGGGGCAGCGCGGTCCGGCGTCCCACCAGCCTGGCGACCCGTCCGGGTTCGCCCCGCGTTCGGGCGAGCTTCGGGCCGTCGAGCCCCGGCCAGAGCAGGAGCGCTCGTGGCCGTGGATCGTCGTGAGGTCGCTCTCGATCGTCGCCAGCCGGTTGTGCCCTGCGGCCCATGTGGCACCTCCACGCTGCGGTTCGGAGACGTGGCTCCGATTCCAGGTTCCGCCTGTACGGTTGGGCGAGGCACCTGATCACAGCATCGCGGGCTGAGCGGCACGTGAGTGCGGCATAAGGAGTTGCCGAGAGCCGGATCCGCCGCCGGGGGCTGGCCGGCCGAGCCGTGACCTGGCGCGTGCAGGGCAGCCGTTACGAGGCTGCGTGCGCCGCCAGACTCCGGTCCCAGGAATACCGGCGCGATTCCGCACGCAGACGCAGGAGGAACTGGCGTACGACGAGGTAGACGCCGAACGCGGCCACGAAGATCAGGCCGGGGACGGTCGGCACGTGGTCGAGGACGAGCCACGCGGTCACGGCGCCGAGCAGGAGGCCCACGCCCGCCTCGAAGAGCTGGGCTGGAATCCGGCGGGCGCCCACGCGGCGATCCGACGACCATACGCCCCAGCGGGAACGCGTGCAGCGACCTGCACAGCAGCCCGTGAAGAAACAGCCGAGCCGCCCGATCGCGACGCCGAAGAACAGGCCCGGCGTGCTCGCATCCAGGAACACGCCGACCGGGAGATTGAATGCGACGAGCCCGGCGAGAGTCACGACGAGCGCGACCACGAGGAAGCCGTCGACCGCCCAGCCGCCGATCCACTGGCGCCACGGGCCGGGGTGCAGGAGCGCGTACCAGACCTTCGCCCCCAGCAGCCCCGCCCCGAGGGCAATCAGTGACACGGCCAGTGAGCGGCCGACCGGGACCCGCTCGTGCGCCAGAATCGCCATCAGCACGCTCAGCGCCACGAGGATCCCGAGCCCACTCAGGGCCGGCCAGCTGCCGGGAATGACCGCCGGGATCCTGGCCAGCGGAGCCGCCATCGCCCAGCGGGTCCGCAGCGGGGTGGGCGAGCCGGTCGAAACCCTCCAGCGCCGCCACGACCAGGCCGCCGGCCCGATCGGCTCGGCGTGCAACCGCTTCGAGCTCGAAGGAGAGCGCTGTCCGCCCGCGGGATCCTCCGCGCGAACGAGCTCGCCGCTCACCGTCCACTCCCCCGGCACGAGCCCGTAGACCCAGCAGGTGACCGACAACGGGCCGGTACCCGGGACGACGCCCTCGACTCGCTCCTCGTGCGTGAAAGTGTCGTCCCGCCCGGGCGTGGCGTGGCTACCGACCCGCCTGCCCCGCAGACGTACTGTCGCCGAGTACGGCTCGCTCCCCTCCCCGGAATCGAAGGAGAGGGTCACGACGAGCGCCTCACGCTCGACCGGATCGTTCTGTCCCGGGCCTGCGTCTCTCGGTCGCGCAGCCGGGAGACCGGTGTCGACGACGGACGCCGACGGCCGGTTTCCCGATGGGCGTGTGCGGGCTCTTGCACGCTGGGCGGACGATCCCGGCCGTCTTCGTGGCATCGCTTCTCCACCGTTCCTTCTCTCGATCCCCCCGCCTCCCCCCGAGTAGGGCGTGACGAGGGCGAACAGGAGTTCCACTACGTGCCAGTAGTATGACTCCCCTGCAGCAGAATGCGGTCGTCCGCCAGCCCATGGCGCAGCTCCGGTCGGCTTCAGGTGCCGCGGCGCACGGCGCATTCAGAGACGGTGCCAATCACACCACCGGTAGGTGAGCGACACCTGAGCGCCCCATGAGGGTCGAGGAAGAGTGTTGTTCGCGACTCGTCGCGCGCAGCCCACGGCTTGTCGCGCCGTCTGGTCTCGCCCGACGATTGCCTTCCCGGCGGCACCCGCTGAGGCGCGGTCACTCCGGGGCAGGGATGCCGCGCTGTTACACCATGCGTCAGCATCGGGCCGCGCGGCTCTCGCCACGAGTGGGGACTTGACCGGGGGCCGCAGGGAGGAGGGTGACCGCCAAGGCGACCCCGGTCACCCTCAGCGCCAGGCGAGGGCAGTCCCCGCGCGAGGTTCGGAGCGGCGAGCACCGACGGCGCGGCCTGGAGAGCGTCCCTCAGCCCGCCACGGGCGCGGCGGTTCGGTAACCCTCACGCTCGATGGCGTCTCGCAGTCGGGCCGGCGTCGTGGACCGCGGGTCAAACCGGACGTAGGCGGCCTCGGTTGCCGAGTTCACGGCGACTTCCACCACGCCTGGCTGCCGTGCGAGGCGGCGCTCCAGGCGCCCGGTGTCGCCGGCGCAACCAAGGTCGAGGATCGGGATCCGAACCCAGCGCTCATTCATGCGTCCAGCCTGCGGCGAGCGAGTGAGATGCGTCTGAGGCTGCGCTGAAGGTTCCCGAAGAACCTGCAGACTTTCGGTGCCAGGCGCGGCCGATCGCGCGTCTGCCTGTGCGTCCCACCGCCGGTCGCGGGCCGCCATGCCGCGAGCGCGACGCCGGCGACCATCACCGCGAGACCCGCCAGCTCGGCGGGCCGGACCCGGGCCCCGGCCAGGATGTCCGCGGTGACGCCGGCGACCGGCACGAGATAGAGCGCCGGGCCGAGGCGTGCCAGCGGCACCCGCTCGAGCAGCCCGAACCACACGACGTACGCGACACCGGTCCCGAGGATCCCGAGGAACGCCAGCGCCACGAGATCCGAGACCTGCAAATGGAGGGCGAATCGCTGCTCGAGAAGTACGCTCGTGAGGAACAGGACGGAGCCACCGGCGAGGAACTGCCAGGCCGTCACCACGAGCAGATCGACGCGTCCGACCAGGCGGCGCATGAGGATCGTGCCCGCGGCAGGCGCGGCCGACGAGAGGAGGGCGAGCAAGAGTCCGGCCGGATCTGTCCCGGTGTCCCGGCTTCCAGCGGCGACGAGGATGACACCCGCCGCTCCGAGCCCGATGCCGAAGACGCCGCGCCGTCCGACCCGCTCGCCGAAGAGGACTGCCCCTGCCATCGCGAGCAGGATGGGCTGGACATTGCCGACGACCGTGGCGGCCGCGGCATCGGCCCGGCTCGCAGCGAGGAACATGGCGCCCAGCGCAATCGCGCCGTTCAGCAGCGCGAGCGACGTGAGCGGCAGCACGCCGATGCCCGGTCGGCGCAGCCGGGCGAGCCCGCCGCGCCAGACGACCACGGCGACCAGGAGGCCCCCACCCAGCGCCGCCCGGACTGCAGCGAGCAGGAGCGGATCGCCGGCCCGGACGAGCGCGCCCAGGAGGACGAAGCAGACGCCCCAGATGATTGCCACCGCGACGGTCAGCATTCCGTCCCGCGCGGTCATGTCTGTGTGTCTGGCCCCTAGGGTTCGCTACGGTCGTCCGGCTTCGGCGACCGCACAGGCCCGCCTGGCGCGCCGCAACTGTCGGCCGATAACGGCAATCCCGAGCGCATTCGTGGCGAGCCCGAGCAGCAGCAACGGCGTACGGTAGGCGCCGAGGAAGACCGCGGCCGCGGAGAGGCCGACGAGCGGGAGCAGGTCCACGACGTGGTGCGCGCAACAGGCGAGCATGGCCGCCCCGCTCGTGCCGGTGCTCGCAACGGTCACCGCGGCGCTCGCGCGATGGTGGCGGTCGACGCGCCGCAGCTCGACGAAGAGCGCGATCTGCGTCCCGAACCCTGCCGCGGTCAGGCCGACGAACGCCGCATCCGCCCGCAACTGGTCGAGCGCGTGGAACGGCCCCTGGGCGAGACTGATGAGGCCGAGGTAGACCCCGATGAGCGCCGCGGCGGCGAACGCGCCGGCCGCGATGGCGTGCCCCGGGACAGACCGGGGCCGCGACAGAACGACCGTCAACTCGGTCACGACGAGGTACCGAGCGTCCAACGCATCGCAGGCACGCTGTTCGGCCCGATGGCCGGGAGGGAGAGTTCGACCCAGCGGGCGCCCGCGAGGAACGGACCCGGGGCACCGCTGAAGACGAGCGATCCCTCGCGGTGATGGCCACCGGCCGGAGCTGCCCAATCCCTGGCAGGCAGGCGGCCTCCTCGATCGTTGGTCAGGATGGCGCCGGCAAGGGTGACCGAGTCAAGGTCGATCTCGTGGTTGTCGAGTTTCACATGGAAGCTGAGCCCGCTCCCCTCGTCCTCCCAGGTTGCCGCTACCGTGACCGGTCCCGCCTGCACGGTCTGCGTGCTGGACCGAAGGACGGCTCCGTTCGGTCCGGCTGCACCGCCGGCGGCGGACGCAGAGCACGCCCCGAGGAGCACAAGGAGGGAGCCGGCGACCATGGCGGGGACGAATCGGTTCATGCCGCGATCATGGCAACCATGGCTGAGCGGGGGATGAGCGGCCGCTGAAATGGCGGAGAGAGACGCGCCTGCGGCCGCGGGGGACCCGGCGTATCCCCCGACTCTGGTAAGCTCGGGCACGTGAGCGATGAGCGCGCGCCGGTCGCATCAGGCCCCGCGGTCGAGGCCATCTTCGGCCCGCTCGGGTCGGCCGTCATGCGGATCGTGTGGCAGCTCGGCGAAGCCACGGTGGGGGACGTAGCAGACGCCCTGGCGCGGACCCAGGGTCGCTCGCATGCCTACACCACGATCATGACGGTCATGTCGCGCCTGTACGAGCGAGGCGTGCTGCTGCGCACACGGGTCGGCCAGCGGTATGTCTACCGACCCGCGGCCGACGAGGCCGCCCTCATCGACCGCCTCAGCGAGCAGGCGGTGGACAAACTCCTTGCGCGCTTCGGCACGTCAGCACTGCGCAAATTCGCCCAGCGACTCGACGAGGTCGACCCGGCCCTGCGCGCTCGGATCCTCGACCTCGCGGATCGCGGTCGGCCAGACGAAGCCTGACCCATCATGCGTGTCCCGCTGCGGGCCCTGCTGGTCATTGCCGTGGTGGCGGCGATATGCGTAGGCGGGCCGCGGGTCACGGACAGCGATCCGATGATCGCGGCGGATGTTGCTTTGCTCGCCGGGCTCTTGGTGTGGGCCGTCCTGGTTGCCAGGGAGACGTGGCGCGGTTGGAGGATTGCGCGCGCGCTCAGGGGCCGGACTCTCGTCACCGAGATCGCGGGCGTGCGCTGTTGCGTCGTGGCCGGCGGCACAATGCAGGCCTTTGCGCTGGGCATCCTGCGGCCGAGGATCTACGTCAGCGAGCGCCTGCTGGTTGAAATGCCGCCCAGAGAGCTGCGCGCCGTCGTCCTTCACGAGGAATACCACCGGCGGACGTACGCGCCGCTCCGCGCCGCGGCGTTGCGCTCCCTGCTCGAGCTCGCCGCGGTGTCTCGGTCGGCGAAATCGAGCCTGGCCGACCGACTCGCGGACCTCGAGCGGGAGGCCGACGCGTTCGCGATGCAACTCGGCGCCGGCCCTGAGATGCTCGCCGCGGCCCTGGTCAGGACTGACGCCGATGTCGCGCCGTCGGGCGCCTCGTTCGGTGCGGCGGCGGAGCGCCGGCTCGAGGCGCTTCTGGCGGCCGCGACGGGCACGGCTCCTCAGGCCGTCCCGCTCCCCCCACTCGAGTGGCTCGTGCCCGCCGTGGCATTGTTGGTGCCGGTGGCTTGCTACCTCATGGGGTTGGCCCCGCTGGCGTAACGGGTCGGGGCCTCCACTCGCCTCCGTACCTCCGACTTCGTGCCGGGAGTCAGCGCGGACACCTCGTTCACTGGACCGGTCCGTCCTGATGGGGCGGCCGTCACTGCGCTGACCTGGGGAGTACTGCCTGGCTTCCCTGCCCGGCGGGCCGGGCCGTGGCATGCACGTCACAGGCCGAAGCGGAACAGCCCCGCCAGTCGCGCAAAGGATCCCTCGTACACGAGCACGCCGACGGCCGCGATCAAGGCGCCCGAGACGACCTCGAGGCCACGCGGACGCTGGGAGAGCCAGGCGGACAGCCGGCGGAACCGCCGGTAGACGATGAGCACGATAAGGAACGGGACGGCGAGCCCCAGGGCGTATGCGATCAGCAGCAGCGACCCGACTCCAACCGTGGGTGCCGCTGCCGCGAGCGTCAGGATGGCCCCGAGGGTCGGGCCGATGCAGGGCGTCCAGCCAACCGCGACGCCCGCGCCCAGAAGGACCGATCCTCCTCCACCGAGCGGCGCCGAGATCCCCGGCAAACGGGCGAGCGGGTGGCGCCCGGCCGCCACGAGGATCCCCATCGCCACGATCAGTGCACCGCTCGCCTGGCGCAGCACCGGCACCGCCTGGAAGACGGCGAAGCCGACGACGCCGAGCGAGGCCCACAGCAGGACGAACACCCCGAGGAAGCCGAGCAGGAATCCGGCGGCCCGATGCACTGAACGTAGGCTGCCGGCCGCTGTGCCGGCGCCTCCCACCACGTACCCGGTGAACACCGGCAGCACCGGCAGGACGCACGGCGAGATGCACGATACGAGTCCCGCGAGGAAGGCCACAGCGAGCGTCATGGTCGCGCGGGTAATGCCGCGGGTACCGACGATGGCCCGACGAGCAACGCCTGTGCCATCGCGTCCCGCGGATCGCTGGGCGCCACGGCGAGGAAGTGCTGCAGGTCGGCGCGCACGGCCTGCGTGACCGCGCCGTCGGTTTCGTAGCGGGCGAGGGCGCGGTAGAACAGCGCATCCGGTTGATTGGGCTCCTGTGCGAGGGCCCTGTCCAGGAGGGGACCGGCCGCCGAGGGCCGGTTAGCGCCCAGGAGAATGGCGCCGAGCCCGACCAGCGCGGGCACGGCATGCGGATCGGCCGTCAGCGCGCGCTCGAACGCGCTCGCCGCCTCGGACTCGCGGCCGACTGCCAGGTACGCCTCTCCGAGCGCGGACTGCAGGGACGCGTCATTCGGGAGGGCCCGGGCGGCTGCCTCGAGGTCCGCAATCGTGGGTCCCGGTGCGCTGGCCGGCTGGCCGGTGATCTGCTGGCCAGCCAGCCGCGGAGCGGCCGCGATCCAGAGCGGCGTCGCCACGGCGAGGACCGCGAGTCCGACGACCCCGAGTCGCACCCAACGAGGGGCGACGTCCGGCGGAGGGACGGCTCGCTCGGGGGACTGCGACCGTCGGCGGAGGCCGACGAGCAGCGCCGACCCGGCCACCAGGAGAAGCCCAGGCGCCAGCCAGAGACTGAGCCCGAGGCCACTTGGCGCGGGCGTCAGCAGGATCCAACGCCCGTAGCGGGCCACGAAATAGCCGCGGACCGCATCGTCGCTGGCCCCGGCCACGAGTTGCTGGCGCACCACGGCGCGCATCTGCTGCGCGGTCTGCGATGGCGAATCGGCGATCGAGAGGCCCTGGCACACGGGGCAGCGGAGCCCGGCTTCGATCTGCGCGGCCCGCGCGTCGACGCTCATCCCCCGCGGCGCGATTGCAGCCCACCCGACGCTCGCGAGGGCCAGCGCGGCGAGCACCGCCAGGAGGAGGTCGGAACGAGCCGGACGGATGCCGCCCAGGCGCCGGACGCTCCGAGCGAGCCCACTCACGGGGCGAGGGCCGCCACCTGGCGGACGAGCGAGGCCCAGTCGAGCGGGCCCGTCTGCTTGGACACGATGCGACCGCCCCGGTCGATGAAGTACGTCTCAGGGATACCGAAGACGCCGTAGTCGAGGGCGGTCCGCCCGTCCGGATCGAGCAGGCCCGGGTAGGTCTGGCCGTACTCATGCATGAACGCCCGAGCGTTCTCGGCGCTGTCCTGGTACACGATGCCCAGGACCTCCACGCCCCGCCCCGCGAAGTCAGCCGCCGCACGCTGCAGCAGTGGCGCCTCCGCCCGGCAGGGCAGGCACCACGAGGCCCAGAAGTTGACGATGAGCGGCCGGCCGCGCAGGTCAGCCAGTGAGACCGTGCTGCCGTCGAGCGACGTCAGCGAGAAGGGGGGGGCGGGACGGCCGACGAGCGGTGAGGTGACGACGCCCGGGTCGCGGGTGAAGCCGATCGCGAGGATCCCCAGCAACCCCAGGGCGGCGACGAGGAGACCGGTCAGGATCACGACTCGCGGCCACTTCAGCAATCGTCCTGCCCTGCCTCAATCACCGCCGCCCGCCAGCGCCGAGGGTCGTGAACCCCCTGGCATCGCCGGCGCAGCCGCGGCCTGCGGCCGTCGCCGTCTGTCCGGCGGCAGCCAGGCCAGCAGCCCGCCCGCGGCGGCCACCCCGCCTCCCGCCCAGAGCCAGCTCATCCACGGATGGAGCCCGATGCGAAACGTCGCGTCCCCGGTGCCCGAGTCGACGTTGGCCAGCGTGAGGTAAAGGTCGCCCGTGACGGTGGAATCGACCGCGGGGCTGGCGATCGCCTCGCTTGTGTTCGGAAACAGAGTCAGGCTGGGCGCGAGCATCGCTGCGCCCGCCCCCGACACGCGAATCTCCGCCACGAGTCGCGATCGTCCGGCGCTCGATTGCTGTTGGCTCGCCTCGAAAGTGAGCGTGTATGGGCCGAACTCGGTGGAGGTCCCCGGTCGAAGGGTCACAGTCGCTGTGCGGTTGCCGACGCCCTCGGCCACCACGACAAGAGCGACGAGGGCGACGCCGACGTGGGCCACGAGCCCACCGATCGAACGCCGCCGCTCCCACAGCCGCCTACCGCGGCTCACCTGGTCAGTCCCCGCGCCCAGGCCGCGGAGATGGCGCAGCATCGAGGACGCGGTCCCGGCAAGCGCGAACGCGGCCGCCGCGGTGCCCGCCACGGCCTCGGGGCGAGCGTCGCTCGCGGCCAGCGCGAGGGCGATGGCACCGCCGATCGCGACCGGCAGCAAGAGTCGCCGGCGGGACCCAGCGCTCCACGCTCCCCAGGGCAGCGATGGGCCGACGCCCAGGAGTACAACGAGCGCCAGCGCCAGCGGGCCGACGACCCGCTCGAAGTATGGAGCCCCGACGCTGAGCTGCCCCGCTCCGAGTGCCTCGGCGAATAGGGGAAAGAGCGTGCCGAGCAGCACGCTGCCGGCGAGCGCCACGAGCAGGAGGTTGTTGAGGAGCAGGGCGGCCGGTCGCGTGCCCAGCCGGTCCACGGCGCGACCAGGGGGCAGGCGGAGCACGATCAGCGTCAGGGAGCCCACCAGGACGAGCGCGAAGAGTGCGAGAAACAGCGGTCCGATCGCCGACTGGGTGAACGCGTGGACCGAGGTCAGGATGCCGCTCCGCGTGACCAGCGTGGCGAGGAGCGTGAGCGCGAAGGACGCGACGACCAGCACCACGTTCCAGCCGCCGAGGGAACCGCGGCGCTCCTGCGCCATCGCCGAGTGTAGAAATGCGGTCGCGGTCAGCCAAGGCAGGAGCGCCACGTTCTCCACCGGGTCCCAGGCCCAGTAGCCGCCCCAGCCGAGGACGGCATACGACCACCACGCGCCGGCAATCAGCGCGAGCGTGAGCGAGATCCACGGCCCGAGCGTCCAGCGGCGCGTCGCTCTGAGCCAGTCGCGATCCAGCTCGCCCCGCCAGAGCGCGGCAACCGTGAGCGCGAACGGCACCGCCAGCCCGACGAAGCCGAGGTACAGGAGCGGCGGGTGGATCGCCATGAGGGGGTGGTTCTGCAGCAGCGGGTTGGGGCCGGGGCCGTCGGCCGGTACTGGATCCACCCGGCCCCAGGGGTTGCCCGGCCCCACGAGGATGAATGAGAAGAAGGCCAGGAGGGCGGCGAGGATGGCCACGCTCACCGGCAGCAGAGACCGGTCGCGCACTCCGATCCGCGCCGTCAGGAGCACCGTGACGCCGCCGAGCATCAACGCCCACAGCAGGATCGAGCCTTCCAGGGCGGCCCACAGCGAGGCCATCGTGTACAGGAGTGGCGTCTCCCGGCTGCCGACCTCCGCGACGTACGCGACGCTGAAGTCATGAGTGACGAGCGCCACCTCCATGCACGCCGCAGCCCCGAGCAGGGCCGCGAACGCCCCCCGAACCAGGAGGATGGCTGGCGCGAGCGGAGCGCCCCGGGCGGCACGCAGGGCCTGCCCGCAGGCGAACAGCGACGCGCCGAATGCGACGACGGTGAGGGCAAGCCCGGCGACACCGATCACGGCCGGCTCGTCCCCTGCTGGAGCTGCTGGAGCACACCCGGCGGGATGGTCTGGCCGGAGGAAAGTGGACCGTAAACCTCGGAGTGCTTGACCAACACCTCGCCGGCCGCGAAGTGCCCGACCCCATCGGCGTGGCCCTCGACCACGACCGCGACGCCGTCGCGGAACAGGTCGGTGGGAAGGTCCGTGGAGGTCACGTTGACGGTTGTCGCGCCGTCGGTCAAGGAGAACGAAAGGGTCCTGATCGTGGCGTCCCAGCGCTCGGATCCAGGCACCACGATCCCGTACAGGCGCACGCTCTGGTCCGTGCGGTGGGCCGCGAGCTCCGAGGGCGTCACGTAGTAGACCACGGCGCTCGTGAGTGCGACCCAAACGAGCGTGACCAAGGCGCCCGTGACCAGCGCGAGGCCGACCAGCGTGACGGGCCGTGGACGGGGCAAGTCAGGGCTCCGGCACAGTGTCGGGGCGGCCCGCGCCAGCCGCATGATTGGCCTGCGCGATGCCGAGGAGCCGTGCTCGCTGGCGGTCGAGGGCCGTCCGACGCTCGCGCGACTGCCGCTCCCGACGGGCAAGACTGATCGCGTAGCCGACCAGTCCCAAGGCACCCACGCCGTACGCTCCCATGATGGAGGGAAGGTCGGTCACCTGACCGCCTCAAGCAGCGCCTCAGCTGCATCGCGATTCGCCTCGATCGCGACGCGGCGGTGCAGGAGCCAGACGTACAGCAGGCTGAACGCGGCGACGTTCGCCAGCAGAACGGCCAGGAACAGGTGGTCGATCGTGGGATCGCCGGGCCGGATGACGGTCGGCGGCTGGTGTAACCCCCGCCACCACAGCACCGAGAGATGAACGATGGGCACGTCGGCGAAGCCGATGATCCCCAGCACCGCGCTCACCCGGGCTCGCCGGATGCGTCCGATGATCGAGGCTCGCAGCAGGATATACCCCAGGTAGATCACGAAGAGGATCGCGGTGGTCGTCAGGCGGGGATCGAAGTCCCACCAGACGCCCCAGGTGGCCTTGCCCCAGATGGAGCCGGTGATGATCGTCAGCCCAATGAAGAGGAGCCCGATCTCGGCGCTGGCCGCAGCAAGCCGGTCGAAACCGAGCTCGGCGCGCAACAGGTACAGGCCGCTCGCGATCATCGTCACGAAGAGGGCAAGGAAGCCGATCCATGCGAGCGGGACGTGTAGGAAGAAGATGCGGAACACGTCGCCCATCGTGCGATCTGGCGGCACGCCGAAGAGACCCGCGCCGAGGCTGACCGCAACGGCGCCCCAGGCCAGCCAGATAGGTGGCGCAGTGGTGAGCGCTCCTTCCAGGCGGCTCATTCCGGCGCCGCCCCCGCCTCGTAGGTAAGGAGCCCAAGGCCCACGAAGAGCGCGGCCTGGATGCCGGTGAGGGCAAGCGGAGCTAGGGCGTCGCCGGGGCGCCCGCCCAACGCTGCGTCGTTCGCGCCGATGCTCGCCAGCAGCGTCGGCACCAGAAGTGGCAACAGGACGACTGGCAACAGCAGCGTCTGGTGGATCGTCCTCGTCGATAGCGTCACCGCCAGCACCGCAGCGGCGGAAGCCGCCACGGCCGTGAGCATGGCCGCGGCGACGATGATCGACAGCACCGCGGCGACGGAGACGTCCAGCAGCGCGGCGGCGAGCGCCCAGAGCACGACCTGCAGCCCCATCAGGAGGACGGCGAGGGCGGCCGTGCGACCCAGGAACAGCGCACGCCGGTCGCCCACGAGCAGCCAGAGCGCCGAGAACACATCCTGTTCGTGGTCGATGTGATCCAGGCGATCGCCGACGGCCACGGCAATGAAGGCCGTAGCAAGGGCGACGAGACCCGGGGCGAGGGCCCGCAACCGTCCCGCATCGGGCCCTGCAGCAAGCGCGCCCAGGAGCAGCACGAGGCCGCCGAGGAGCGCCGCTGCGGCAAGCGCGGCGCGTGTTCGGAACTCGATACGCAACGCGACGCGCGCGAGGCACAGCGCGTCCGCGATCGTGCTCACGCGTCGAGCGCCGCGTGAGGCCACGGCCCCGGCGCGTCATCCGAGACAATCTGCCCGCCATAGAGGCGGACAAGTCGGGTCGCGATGGTGCGGACAACTACCTCTTCGTGGGCTGCGAGGACGACCAGCCGCCCCAGCGCCGCGAATTCGAGGAGGACGGCGGCGGCGGCCTCGCCCGCAGCCGCGTCCAGGGAGGCGAACGGCTCGTCGAGCAGCAGCACATCGGGATCAGCGGTGAGTGCCCGGGCCACCGCGACTCGACGCAACGTGCCCGACGAGAGCTGCAGGCACGGCGTGCCAAGGCAGGACGTCAGCCCGAGGCGCTCGCACAGCCGCAGGCCCGTCTCGATATCGCGCCGAGCGAGTTGCGCAGTCAGCCGCAGGTTCTCGAACGGCGTCAGGGCCATGTAAAGATGGGCTTCGTGACCGACATGCGCGACACGGTGGCTCCGGTCGCCGACGGTTCCGGTCCAGGTGACTCGACCGGACGTAGGCGCCGTCAGTCCCGCCAGGATCCGCAGCAGGGTCGTCTTGCCCGACGCGTTGGGTCCCAGGAGCGCGACGAGCTCGCCCGATCTGACGTCGAGGTCCGCTCGCCAGAGCGCGACGGTGCCGCCGTACAGCTTCGTGACCGTGCTCGCGCGCAGGACGGCCTTGTCGGGGGCGAGGGCGGACGCCGGGATGGGACGCAGCATCATCTGTCTCTGGCGGCACTTGGCCGCGGCAGTCTACTACGGGTATGTCGGATGTGCCTTCCTGCGGCACTGCCACCCGCGCTCACCATCGCCCTTGCCGCGTGAGGGCGGCGTCCCCAGACGCGCGGCCATCAGCGGGACCCGTGGGCGCTGAGGAATGTCTCAAGGAGCGTTTCGAGGAGGCCTGGCTGCGGTCCGTCATCCACGATCCGCTGGCTGCCGGCCGTTGACGAAGGCACGTCGGCCGGAGATGGCGGCGCTGGCGCGATGGGCGATGGCGCGACGAGGGTGGGTGTCGGCGTCGCCGCCGTGGCCACAGACGCTTCCGGCTCAGGCGTGCCCGTCGCGGTCGCGGAGGGGCTCCGGGTGGGCACAGACATCGGCGGTGCGGTTGCGGCTGGAGGAGGTGGCGTTCGCGTGGGCGCCGGCCCCGCCGTGCTGGCCGGCCGGAGGGAGGGGCGTGACGTCGGCACGGGTGTCGCTCGCGCCGTCGGCCGTGGGGCAGGCTTCGGCGCCGCAGCTGTCTGTTTGAAGAGCACGGTGTACTTGATGATCCCGTCCGCGCCCTTGTAGGCGCCGATGCCCACCGAGTCCCACTGTCTGCCCAGGATTATCGAACGGTGCTCCGGGGAGTTCATGAACATCTGCTGGATCAGCGATGTCGCCTCGCCATCCGACGCGTTGTTCCATCCGATGTTCTCGCCGGCGAGCACATACCGGATGCCACGCTGATCCAAATAGTGGAACACCAGGTAGCCCTCGGGCGGGATCTCGTGCGAGAAGTAGTCCCTGATGGACATGTCCTGGGATCGCCATCGGGCGACGGCGGCCAGTGGATCGTCCCACCGGAGCGGCGCGAGGCCGACGGACGCCCGTGCCTGGTTTGTGAGGGCGAACAGCAACTGCTCGTCGGCGGAGCTGAACGACCCGGCATCCCACGCGCGGACGGGGGGCGCGACCGCCAGCGCCAGCGCTGATGCGAGGACCATGAACAGCACCGCTGAGGTCATGCGGCTGAACGGCAATCGGCGCCGGGCGTGCGGGTTCACACGTGGCTCCATGCAGGGACACTCGCCCAAGCTATGGCTCGCGATCCCCGTGCCCTATGGCCCAGACGTCCGGTCGCACCCAGGAAGGCAGTACGGGTCAGGTCATCAGGAGTGCCTACATGTCCTGGCGGTCGGGGTCTGTCAAGCCCTCTCTGCCAGCCTCTGCGCCAGGCCCGGTGGGTAAAGTAAATGGGCGCTGGGTGCCATAGAACGTGGCACACGCACCCGGCACGCTCCGGGTCATGAAGGAGAACGAGGTCGCACCGCGTCGCCCGCGCGGGAGACCGCCCAGGCAGGTCGAGAACCGCCCGACCGCGTGTCCTGACGGGCATCGGGGGCGGTTGCTGCTCTGGGGCCGCCGGACCTGGGCGAGCACACCCTACCGCCGCCAGCGCATGCAGTGCCTACCCTCTGACGGCACGCCTGCGCACACGTTCTCGATCGGGCGGCGGCAGGCGGCGGCCTCCCACCCCCACGGCGAGGAGTGCCCGACCTGCGACGTGCGCCCCGGCCTCGCGCTCGGACCGGTCGCCCGGACCGACCACTTCCACACCGCCAACGAGGTCGCCCGCCTGCTCCAACTCGCCGGGCGCGGGACCTCGCTCCGGCGATCCAGCCTGACCGTCCGGCTCGAAAGCCACCACTACGTCGAGGACCACCACGGGATGCGGCGGGCGAGCCGCGCGTTCGCGCTCGCCGCCCGTTACCTCGACCTGTTCGCGCCCCGGATCGACGAACGGCTCGCGCCCAAGCGCTGGCCCCGGATCCTCGTCCTCGATTCCACGCCGCTCAACATCCGGGCCTACGACGCCGAGCTGCACGTTCCCGGCTGGGATCCCGAGGAACGGGGCGGGGCGATCCTCGCGGCGACCGGGAGCGATGATCCGGGGCTCCCAATGATGGCCTGGCGGATCGGCGTGGCCGGCGACGAGACGACCGAATCGTGGCTCGACTTCCTGTCGGGCTTCGACCCCGACGGCCCCGGCCCCGAGTGGGTGGTGGCCGACGGCTCGAAGGCGATCGCCGCCGCCGTGCGCCAGCGATGGCCCAACGCGATCTTCTACTCCTGCGAGTTCCACCTCGGGCGCGCGCTCCGGGGCGCCGCCTACCGCGACGGCATCCACGCCGACCACGAGGCCCACGCCGAGCTGTTCGCCCGGGCGTTCTGGTCCGAGGAGGACTGGAACGCGCTGGGCGAGTTCATCGACCAGGAGCAGGCGGCCCACCTCGCCGGCTGGTGGCTCGACAACGACGCCCTCGTGCGCGAGCAGGTCCGTCTCCGCACGGCGCACTTCGGCTTCCCCCGCAGCAACGGCGCGACCGAGCACCTCCTCGACTGGATCGACGGGCGCTTCCCGCACGAGCGGCGCTTCCGGCTGCGGAACGCGAACCGGCTCCGCAACGTGTTCGCGCTCATGCGAGCCGAGCAGGCGGGCCAGTCCGACCTCACGACCTACGCCGCGATCGTCAAGCGCGAGATGGCGAGGCTCGCATCCGACGAGCATCTCGCCTGGGGCAGCGGCGACGACCGGGCCGACGCGATCAGCTCGCTCGGCGCGCTGATCGTCGCCGCCGACGCC
>JAJYEB010000264.1 GCA_021790375.1 Chloroflexota bacterium
CTTCGCCCGGCTCCGCGTGGAGGAGCCCGGCCCGGCATCGGGGGTGCTTCCGCACGAGCGGACCCTGAGCGCGCCCAAGGAGGACCGGTACCGCCTGCTCCGGGCGACGGGCGCCAACGCCAGTCCGGTCGTGCTGATGTTCGCCGACCCGGACGGTGCCGCGATGCGTGCCCTGGAGGGCGTGTGCCACACCGACCCGCAGGTGGATCTCACCGACGACGAGGGTGTGCGGCACCGGATCTGGCAGCTGCCGGTCGACGACCCGACGCTGGGCCCGCCGGCGGACGAGCTGCTGCGCGCGGCCTCGGCCGGAGCCCTGACCATCGCCGACGGGCACCATCGCTACGAGACCGCCCTGCGCTACCACGACGAGCGCCACCGCGATCGCGCGATGAGCGAGTTGGCGCCGTTCGACTACCTGCTCGCGCTGCTGCTTCCGGTCGACCAGCCCCTGACAGTGCTGGCGACGCACCGGGTGGTGCGTGACGGGCCCGCCGGTGAGGCCCTGCTGGCCGCCGCCGCCGGCCTGTTCGACGTGGAGCGGCTTCCGGCACCCGACGCCCTGCTCGAAGCCTTCGGACCAGTCCGGACCGGCCAGGGTGCCGGCCATGGTGCCGGCCGGCGCGCGGGGTCGCCGGAATCGCGCCCGCATCGCTTCGGCCTCTGGACCGGCGGACAGGCCGCGATTCTGCACGTCCGGCCCGCCGCCTTCGAGCCGTTGCTCGACCCGGCCGCGTCCCCGGCGCTGCGCTGGCTCGACGTCAGCCTGCTGGCGGTGGCCCTGGAGCGGCTGCTCGAGGTCGACCGCGCCGCCACCGCGGGGGGTGGCCGTATCGCGTACACCAAGGACGCCGACGAGGCGATCGCGATGGTCGACCGGGGGGAGGGCGCGTCCGCCTTCCTGCTCGACCCCACGCTGGTCGAGGACGTGCTGAGCGTGGCGGCCGCCGGCGAGGTGATGCCGCAGAAGTCGACGTACTTCTACCCCAAGCAGGTCACCGGCCTGGTGATGAACCCCCACGAATGGTGAACCCGCCGGAGCGCCCGATCCGCAAGGACGAGGTCGTCCTGGAGGACCGCGGCGTGTACATCGAGTCGTGGCTGCCGGAGCGGCGCTCCCGGCGGCGGCCGCTGCTGCTGGTGCACGGCGAGCTCGGTGGCTCGTGGCTGTGGGAGCGCTTCCTCGGCTACTTCGCGCACCGCGGCTGGGAGGGCCACGCGGTCAACCTGCGCGGCCACTACTGGTCGGACACCACCGACGTGGCGGGGATCGACCTCGACGCCTATGTCTCGGACGTGCTGGCAGCGTTCGATCACATCCCCCCGAACCCGGTGCTGGTCGGACACGGGATGGGCGGCCTGATCGCAATGCGCGCCGCCGAGCAACGGCACGTGGCCGGGCTCGTCCTGGTCAGCGCCGCCCTGCCCGCGCAGCTGTGGACTGCGCCGCGACCGCACGCGATCAAGGAGATCCCGGACGTGTTCGGGCGCGAGCTGGTCGGCTGGCAGTCCCTGCCCGAGCAGCTGCGCCGGCAGAACCCGGACCTCACCATCGAGGACGTCCTGCGGGTCCAGCACCTGATGGGACGCGAGTCGGGAGTCGCGCGGCGCGCGATGCTGCGGGGCGTTCCCGTCGATCGCGAGCGCCTGGCGAACGTGCCGATGCTGGTGATCGGTGGCGGCCTCGACCGCTGGTACCCGGAGCCCGACAGCGAGCGCCTCGCCGAGTGGCTGGGGGCGCAGTACGAGCCCTTCGGGGCGCACTCGCACTACGGCCTGGTGATCGGCACGGAGAGCTTCGCGCAGGTGGCGGAGGCGGTCCGGCTCTTCCTGGAGTCACACCGGCTGTAGCCGCCGGGGCGGCACGCTGTGGTACCATTCGCGCCGCTTCGCCGCGCCCCGCGACGAGACGCGCGCCGCATTCGTCTAGAGGCCCAGGACACCGCCCTCTCAAGGCGGAGATCATCGGTTCGAATCCGATATGCGGTACCAGCCGCTCAGTTCCACGCCCCCGGTCCCCCGGGGGCGTCCCGATTCGCCGCGCGGATTCGGCGCCCCGGCTTCTCGCCCTGCCCAGATTCGCCGCGCGAGTTCGGCGCCCCGGGTTTCCGCCCGGCCCCGGCTCGCGGTCCATGGGGCCGCGCAGTGCCTTCGCGCTCTGGTCGATACACTCGTGGCCTCAGGGGGGCCCCGCGTCCCGTCGCGCCGCAGCGGAGGTCGCATGTCCAGGAGCCCACGCCGGCTCGTCGTCCTCGCCGAGGGCGAGTTCCGGCCACACGCCGCGAAGACGGCCCTCGGAGTCATCCGATACGGCCCCGACCCGGTCCTCGCGATCATCGACTCGACCCGGGCCGGTCGCAATGCCAGCGACCTGCTGGGCCCCGCGTTCGACGTCCCCGTGGTCGCGACCCTGGAGGAGGTCCTGGGCCGGCAGCCCACCGCCCTCCTGATCGGGATCGCGCCGACCGGCGGGCGCCTCCCGCCCGCGTGGCGGTCGATCATCCTGCGGGCCATCCACGCCGGGCTGGACGTGCTCTCCGGCCTCCACACCTTCATCTCAGAGGACCCGGAGTTCGCCTCCGCCGCGGCGCTCGCAGGAGTCGAGCTGGTCGACTACCGGAAGCCGCCCGAGCGCATGGAGACGTCGCTGGGGCGGCTCCACCGCCCGGGATCGCGGGTGATCCTGACCGTCGGGACCGACTGCGCCATCGGCAAGATGAGCGTGGCGCTGGAGCTGCGCCGCGCCGCGCTGGAGGCCGGGCTCTCGACGTCGTTCGTCGCGACCGGCCAGACCGGCATCATGATCGAAGGCTGGGGCGTCGCGATCGACCGGGTCGTGAGCGACTTCGTGCAGGGCACCTGCGAGTGGATGAGCGAGGAGGGCGAGTCCCGCGGCGACTGGGTCTTCGTCGAAGGGCAGGGCTCGCTGGATCACCCCGCGTACAGCTCGGTCACGCTGGGGCTGATCCACGGCTTCACCCCGCACGCCATGGTGCTGGTGCACAAGCCGGGGCTTGCGGCGCACGACTTCGACCACCTGCCCGAACGCTCGTTCCCGCTGCACCCGCTGCCCGAACTGATCCGCATCCACGAGGAGATCGCGGGGCTCGTGGCGCCCAGCCGGGTGACGGCCGTGGCGCTCAACACCTCGCTGCTGGACGAGGACGCCGCGCGACGGGAGATCGAACGGACGGCGGCCGAGACCGGGCTGCCCTGCGACGATCCGTTCCGCTTCGGGGGCGCGGCGCTGTTCGCCGGCCTCCGCGAGCGCGTGGAGGCGCTTCCCTGGGTCGATCGATCGGAGGTCACCGCATGAGCCGCCTGCGCGTCGCGACCGAGACGCTCCGGATCCCGTTCCGCGACCCGTTCCGCATCGCCCGCGACATGAGCGGCGATGTCGCCGTGACCGTGATCGCGGAGCTGTCGTCGGCGGCGGACCGCGACGCCGGCCGCAGCGGCCTGGGGGAGGGGTTCCCGGACACGTACTACGGCGAGAACCCCGACACGATCGCGGCCGTGATGCCGCTGCTGCTCGAGGCGGTGGACCCGTTCGAGGAGGGGCTGGGAGCGGACCTGGCCGGGACCAGGACCGCGCTCGAGGCGGCCGCCGCGGCCATGGACGAGGCAATCCGCCACCACGGCGCGGCGAAGTGCGCGGTCGACATCGCGCTGCACGACCTGGCCGCCAGGCGCCTGGGCATCCCGGTCCACCGGCTGCTGGGGCTGCCGGCCGACATCCCCCCGACCGACTTCACCATCGGCATCGA
>JAJYEB010000265.1 GCA_021790375.1 Chloroflexota bacterium
GCGCTCGGCAACGTCGAGATCATCTCGGCCGACTCGCGGCAGGTGTACCGGGGCATGGACATCGGCACGGCCAAGGTCTCCCACGCCGAGCGCAAGCTGGTGCCCCACCACGGCCTGGACCTCGTGGACCCCGACGAGCCGTTCAGCGTCTCGCTGTACCAGCGGCACGCGCTCGATGCGCTCGCGTCCATTGCCGCGCATGGAAAGGTGGCGCTGCTCGTCGGCGGGACCGGGCTGTACCTGCGGGCCGTGGCGCGCGGCGTTCCGCTGACGGACGCTCCCCACGACCCCGGGCTGCGGGCCCGCCTCGAGGCGGACCTGGCGGGGCTCGGGATCGCCGCGCTCGCCACGCGGCTGGCGACGGAGGCCCCGACGCTGGCGTCCCGGACCGACCTGGCGAACCCGCGCCGGGTGGTGCGCGCGCTGGAGCGGGCGACCCTCGCCGGTGACGGATTGCCCCCCGAGCCGGAGGGCTACCCGGCGCCCGTGCTCTGGCTGGGCCTCGGCGTCGAGCACGCCACGCACCGGGTGTGGATCGCCAACCGCGCGGCCGGGCAGTATGCCGGCGGGCTGCTGCGTGAGGCCGCCGGACTGGCGTCCCGGTACGATCCGGAACTCCCGGCGCTCAGCGCGATCGGCTACCGGGAGGCGATCGAGGTCGTGCGGGGCCGCCGCACCACCGCCGAGGCGCTCGCCGAGACCATCGTGCGGACCCGCGCGTATGCCCGGCGCCAGCGCACCTGGTTCCGGGCCGAGCCCGGGATCAACTGGATCGACGCGGTGCACGACCCGTTCCCCGCGGCGCTGGTCCTGGTCCGACGATTCCTGGACTCCACCCACGACGGCTGAGGCACGACCCGTCCGGTCGGGCCGACCGGGCGCCGGCCGGACCCATCGGACGCGCGTGCCGCCTGCGGTAGAGTGCATGGGCATCCCAGCCGATGGAGGACCATGACCCGACTCATCGAACTCGAGCCGCCCCGGGAGCGTGCCTTCCTCGTCGCGGTGGACACCGGCGCGGATCCCGGCTGGACGGCCGAGGAATCGGTCGGCGAGCTGGCCGCCCTGGCCGACACCGCCGGGGCCGAGGTCGTGGGGGCCGAGTGGCAGAACCGTCGCCACCCCGACCCCGCCTGGTACGTCGGCAAGGGCAAGGCCCAGGAGCTCGTGCAGGCGCGCGGCGAGACCGGCTTCACCCTGCTGATCGCCGACGACGAGCTGACGCCCAACCAGCAGCGCTCGCTGGAGGAGCTGCTCGGGTGCAAGGTGCTCGACCGCAGCGGCCTGATCCTCGACATCTTCGCCCAGCACGCCCGCACCCACGAGGGACGCCTCCAGGTCGAGCTGGCCCAGCTGGAGTACCAGCTGCCACGACTCACCCGGCTCTGGACGCACCTGTCGCGGACCGGCGGCGGAATCGGCACCCGCGGACCCGGCGAGTCGCAGCTCGAGACGGACCGGCGCCTGATCCGCGAGCGCATCCGGCGCCTGAGGGAGCGGGTCGATGACGTCCGCCGGCAGCGCGAGGTCGCCTCCCGCTCGCGCGATCGCAGGCTGGTCCCGACCGTCGCGATCGTCGGGTACACCAACGCCGGCAAGTCGACGCTGCTCAACTCGCTCGTGGGTTCCGAAGCGGCCCGCGTGGAGGACCAGCTCTTCGCGACGCTCGACCCGACCAGCCGCGCCGTGAAGCTCGGTGACGGGCAATCGGCGATCCTCACCGACACGGTGGGGTTCATCCACAAGCTGCCGCACCAGCTGGTCGACGCGTTCCGCGCGACCCTCGAAGAGGTGACGCGTGCCGACGTGCTGCTCGAGGTGGTCGACGCGTTCGATCCGCACTTTGCCGAGCATCGCGCCACGGTGCAGCAGGTGCTCGACGAGCTCGCGGCGGGGGCCAAGCCGCGCTTGACGGTCTACAACAAGGCCGACCTCCTCGAGCCGGGCGCCCGCGACCAGGCCAACCCCGCCCCGATGATCGGCGACGCGGTCCTCATCTCGGCCCTCACCGGCTACGGCCTCGACACGCTGCGGACGCGTCTCTCGGCGCTCCTCGCCGATCTCTGGGAGGACGTGGACCTGCTGGTTCCCTACACGGCGGGCGAGCTGATCGCCCGGATCCGGGAGCGCGGCACGGTCGAGATCGAGTACCGCGCCACGGACGTCCGGGTGCGTGGCCGGGTCGCGCCGCAGCTGGCCGGGGAGCTGCGAGGCGCCGCCGGGCCAGGACCCACCAGCGCCGCCTGAGCTGCTCGGCGGCCGCGGTCCGCCGGGAGCCGGCCGGCACCCACCCTGCCGAACCGGGCAACCCGGACACCGTGACTGGGTCCACCTGGCCCTATCCAAAAGGGTAGTAGCGGTTTACCGTGCAGGGTCATGCGCGGGGGGCGTCGACGCGCGGCCCAATGCCCTGGCCGCCGGGACTGCGCGGAGCCACTGGCGAGACCGACCCGCGGGGGAGGGTAGGCATGCTCATCCACACGCGCGTTTCGGGTCACATCGACATACCCATCGAGCAGGCCTGGGCGTTCATCCGCGACATCCACACGCTGCCCATGTGGCACGTGATGGTCGTCGAGGCCAAGGATGTGGTCGGCACGTTCGACCAGGTGGGATCGACCGGGACGCTGGTCCTCAAGGCTCCCGACGGGCTCCACGACTTCCACATCGAAGTCACCAGGGTCGAACCGCACCGGCTGGTCACGCATGTCGGGCAGCAGGTGGATGGCCCGATGCGCTACACCACCACGGTCCATTACGTGCCGGCGGGGCCGGGCTTCGACTGGACCTGGGAGCAGGACAACGAGATCCCCTCTGGCCAACCGGGGCCGTTGGGCAACGAGACGTTCATGGCCCGGCTGATGGAGCAGGGGATCCGCCAGTCGGCGGAGAACAACAAGCTGCTGTTGGAGGCGATGGTCCCGCAGCCGGCCTGATCGCGGCGCGGAATCTCCGGAGGGGCCCGCCGGGGGGTCGGGCCCCTCGCGTTCCCGGGTGATACCCCGAGAGAGCGAGGGAAACGCAATGCGACCCAGACACGCGACGATCTCCGTTCTGCTGTCGATCCTGCTGCTGGGGTTGACGATCCCGACCGCGTCGGCCGGCGGGGTGCGCACCGAATTCGCGGGGTTCGCGTTCCCGGCCGGGATGTTTGACCCCGAGGTCGGGGCTTCCTGCGTGGCCGCAGGAGGGACATACGTGACAGAACCGCTGCCCGGCTGCGTGCTTGATCCGGGCACGACGCGGGAGCACGGAGACGGACGCCTGCTCATCCGCGACGAGGTCGTCCTCGACTCCTCGTACGCGTGGCACAGCGCCACTGATGCGCTGAGCTTCCTGTCATCGGGACAGCCTTTGCCTGACGAGCCACGCCGGACCGGCTACAACGTCGAGACCTTCAACGCGAACTTCGACGCGACGATGAGCGGGCCCGTCTGGGGTTCGTGGGACTTCTACAGCTTCGGCGATGAGCTGATGTTCACCGGCACCTTCACCGGTTCCTTCGACAAGGGCAAGCCGACGATCCGTGCGGTCGGAATCGGCGTGGACGCGTACAAGGGCCAGCACGTCTGGATGAACGTGGTTGATCAGGTCGTGAACATGTACGGCCACTTCCTCACTCCGGGGGCGTGACCGCTCGGCGTCTCCCTGCCCCATGACGTGATACGGACGGCGCGCGAGCAGGACGCCGGCATTTGACACCTCGCGCCGCCCGTCTATCCTCCCGGCCACGAGCAGCCGCTCCGAGAT
>JAJYEB010000266.1 GCA_021790375.1 Chloroflexota bacterium
TTCGGCAGCAGCTACGCGCTGGGCAGCACGGCCGTGAAGGCCGCTCCCCTGCTGCTGGTGGCGGTGGGGATCTGCATCGCGTTCCGCGCCAACATGTTCAACATCGGCGGGGAAGGGCAGATCGCGATGGGCGGCCTGGCGAGCGCGGCCGTCGCCCTCGCGGTGCCGGGCCTGCCGGGCGTGCTGTTGATCCCGCTGGTGCTGCTGGCAGGCGCGGTCGGCGGCGGGATCTGGGGCGCGATCCCGGGTGCCTTCAAGGCCTACTTCAACGTCAACGAGATCCTCAGCACGATCATGCTGAACCTGGTCGCCGTCCAGCTGATGAACTACCTGCTGGCCGGACCGATGGTCGACCAGTCCGCCTTCTCCACCGGGGGCCTGATCCCCGAGACGAGACTCCTCTCGCCAAACTCGTGGCTGCCGATCCTCGTCCCGGGCACCCAGCTTCACCTCGGCGTGGCGTTCGCGGTGCTGGTCGCCGCCGGCGCGTACGTGCTGCTGTGGCGCACCACCTTCGGCTTCCGGATCCGGGCCGTCGGACTCTCGGAAGCCGCGGCCAGCTACGCGGGCATGCCCGTCAAGCGGACGATGACCCTGGCGATGACCCTGAGCGGGGCGATGTGCGGCCTTGCCGGGGCGCTGCTGGTGTTCGGCAGCCTGTCCCACCGCCTGGTGACCGACGGCAGCCTGACCGGCTTCACCGGCTCGGCCGGGTTCAACGGGATCGTCGTCGCGCTCTTCGGCGGCCTGAACCCGATCTGGGCCATCGTGTCCGCGTTCCTGTTCGGCGGGCTGGTGGTGGGCGGGAGCTCGCTCCAGGTCGCGACAGGCGTGCCGTCGGACCTGGTGACCACGCTCATCGGCCTGGCGGTCGTCTTCATCGTGTCGCTCGAGTACATGCGCCGGCGCGCGCGGTCCCGGGCGCGCGCGCTCTCCCGGCCGGTCGAGCCACCCGCCCCGGCGACCGGCGGGGCGTCCCCGGCCGCCCTGCCCGAAGGCGGCGGCGGATGAACGAGTTCTTCACCAGCTCGATCCTCACCGCCACCGTCGCGTCGGGCATCGCGCTCGCCACCCCCTTCCTGTTCGCGTCCCTGGGCGAGACGCTCGGCCAGCGCAGCGGGGTCATCAACCTCGGGCTCGACGGGATCATGCTGCTCTCGGCGTTCGCCAGCTACTACGTGGCCCTGCGCAGCGGCAACCTGCTGCTGGCCGTGCTCGCCGGCATGGGCGTGGGCCTGCTGATGGGGGTCGCCACCGCGTTCATCAGCGTCACCCTCAAGGCCGAGCAGGGGATCAGCGGCATCGGTGTCTACCTCTTCGGCCTCGGGCTCAGCGACCTGCTGTTCGTGAAGCTGGTGGGCACGCCGCTGCCGATCGCGTCGCTGGACGAATTCCGCATCCCGCTCCTCGGCCAGATCCCCCTCCTGGGACCCATGTTCTTCCAGCAGACGGTGCTCGTCTACCTGGCCTTCCTGCTCGTCCCCGTGGTGACCTTCGTGCTCGACCGCACCACCTACGGGACGAAGATCAAGGCGGCCGGGGAGAACCCCGCGGCCGCGGACAGCCTGGGCGTGAGCGTGGCGATGATCCGCTGGTCCACCGTGCTCATCGGCTGCACCCTGGCGGGCCTGGCCGGAGCCAGCCTCCTCTTCTACGACGGGATCTTCCAGCAGAACCTGACCCAGAGCGAGGGGTTCATCGCGGTGGCGCTGGTCTACTTCGGCGCCTGGAGCGCCCGGGGCGTGATGGGAGGGTCTCTGCTGTACGGGCTGGTGGGCGCGACCGTGCTGACCTGGAAATCGCTCGGGATCATCCCGCTCAGCGCCTCCGACCTGGCCGCCACGGCGCCGGCGGTGCTCACCGTGCTTGCCCTGCTCTCGGTGGGACGGCGCTTCCGGGCGCCTGCCGTCCTCGGGAAGCCCTACGAGAGAGGAGAGTGACCCATACGCCCTCCCCCATGGACCACGAGTGTGCCAGTGACTGAACCATCCACGCAGGAGAAAGGGCGAGGAATCATGCGAACGACTACGGACCGGCGGCTCGCGCTGCTGGTCGCCGCGAGCACGGTGGTGCTCATCGCCGCCGGTTGCGGGAGTGCGGCAACGCCGGCGCCGGCGGCGAGCGCGGCACCCGCGGCATCGGTCGCTCCGGTTGCGTCCGCGCCGGCGGCGAGCGCGGCCCCGGCGGCATCGGCGCCCGCGGCGTCGGCGGCCCCGGCCGCGAGTGCGGCCGCCGCGGCGTCCACCCCGCTCAAGGTGGCGCTGGTCGCGCCCAGCGCGAAGAACGACCTGGCGTTCACGCAATCGATGGTCACCGCGCTGCAGAGCCTGCAGCAGTCGGAGAACCTGCAGATCTCGATCTCCGACAACCAGTTCGTGGTGGCGGACGCGGGCAACGTCATCCGGCAGTACGCATCCGAGGGCTACAACCTGGTCATCGCCCACGGGTCGCAGTACGGCTCGACGATCCAGCAGCTGGCGCCGCAGTTCCCCAACGTCTCCTTCGCGTGGGGCACGGCGGGCTCCACGTACAACCTCCCGAACGTGTTCGCGTACCAGGCGAACTCCAACGAGGGCGGGTACGTCCAGGGCGCCATGGCCGCGATGCTCAGCAAGTCGCACGTCCTCGGCGTCATCGGCCCGATCGCCGTGGGCGATGCCAAGCTCTACGTGGACGGGTTCGTGGCCGGGGCCAAGTCGGTCGACAAGACGATCACGGTGAACCCGGTCTACACGGGTTCCTTCAGTGACCCGAGCCTCATGGCGGCGGCGGCCAAGTCGTTCGTCTCCGCCGGCGCCGACGTGCTCACGGGCACCGCCCAGGCGGTGGTGGGGGCGATCGGCGTGGCCAAGCAGGACAACCTCCCGTGGTTCGGCACCCAGTCGAGCCAGGCCTCCATCGCGCCGAAGAACGAGGTCTCCGCCCAGGTCTACAACTGGGCCCCGGTGCTGACCCAGATCTTCACCGAGATCCGCGCGGGCAAGCTCGGCGGCGCCACGTACACCATCACCCTGGGCAACGGCAGCGAGGTGATCCAGTTCAACCCGGGCTACAACCTGCCGGCGAACGTGAAGGCGAAGGCCGACGCGCTCATCAAGGGGATCACCGACGGGACCGTCAACGTCCCGCAGTGACGAGCCGGGACAGGACGGAAGCCTGACCATGCACGCGACGACCCCGGCAAGCCCGAGGGATCGGGGCGAGGCCCCGATCCTGGAGATGCGCGGCATCACCAAGCGGTTCACCGGGGTCGTCGCCAACGATCGGGTCGACTTCGACGTGCGCGCCGGCGAGGTCCACACCCTCTTCGGGGAGAACGGGGCCGGCAAGAGCACGCTGATGCGCGTGCTCTACGGCCTCTACCACCCCGATGCCGGAGAGATCCGCATCGACGGCGTCCCCGTGGCGATCTCCTCGCCGGCCGACGCCATCCGCCGGGGCATCGGCATGATCCACCAGCACTTCATGCTGGTGCAGACCCTCACCGTCGCGGACAACGTCGCCCTTGGACTGCCGTCGTCCCGCGGGCCGCTGACCGACCCGGACCGGGTCTCCGCGCGGATCCGCCAGCTGTCGGAGGCATACCACCTCAGGGTCGATCCGGAGGCGGTGGTCTGGCAGCTGTCGGTGGGGGAGCGGCAGCGCGTGGAGATCGTCAAGGCGCTCTACCGCAACGTCTCGCTGCTCATCCTCGACGAGCCGATGGCGGTGCTGACCCCGCAGG
>JAJYEB010000267.1 GCA_021790375.1 Chloroflexota bacterium
GCTTTCTGGCTGGGGCATCGGGGCGATCGTCCTGATGGCGACGGCAGCCGTCCTGGCCCTGTTCAACGACGCTGCCGTGACCGGCTATGCGCCGCTGGCGTTTCCGATCTTCCTGCAGGAGATGGTCCTGGCCGTCTGGCTGATCGCCAGGGGGTTCAGCCCCTCTTCCGTCCGCGCCGACGAGCTGGCTGCGACGGAGCTTGCGATCCCCGCGCTCGACGATCACGCGCCCGTCGCGGCCTGAGGCGGGTGTCGATCGATGGACAAGAGAGGGGACATGCTGGTGGGAACGGTGTCGGCACGGTCTGACAAGTCACCGTCATTGCCGCCACGCTGGTTCATCCGCTCGTTCTGGGCGGCGCAGCGGGCCATCTACTCCGCCACCGGCGGCCGGGTCGGCCTCCGCCGGGCGACCGCCACGCACCAGGGCATGATGCGACTGCGCACGGTCGGTCGCCGCAGCGGCCAGGAGCGTTCGGCCATCCTCGGCTACTTCGAGGATGGAGCGGACCTCGTGACCATGGCCATGAACGGCTGGGCCGATGCCGAGCCCGCCTGGTGGCTCAACCTGCAGGCTCATCCGGACGTCACTGTCGACCTGGCCGACGGGTCGCGGGCCGTTCACGCCCATGCCGCGGACCCCGACGAACGGCCGCGCCTGTGGGCCAGGTGGGCTGCCTATGACAAGGATCTCGACGCATTCGCCGCCCGGCGATCTCGAGAGACCGCGGTCGTCATTTTGTCGCCCCGACCGGAATAGGGGCCCCACCGAACCATCGAGCATCTCGTCGTACTCGTCAGCGATGGGGATGGGCCTGCTGGGCCCGCCGCAACGATAGGAGAGAAGGGAAGGAAAGGAAATGGACACGAACCGAAGGATCGCCGCAGATACGGCGGAGAGTGGCAGGAGCGCGGATCGGAAGGCCGCCGTCTGGATCGGCGTGCTGTACATCATCGGAACGGTTGCCCTGGTCCTCAGCGTGTTCGTCACGGATGGGGTCCTGTCGGGCCCCGCCTTCCTGGCCCAAATCGCCGCGCAGCCGAACCAGCTGGCCTTCGGAGCCGTGCTCGTCCTGCTCGCGGGCTTCGCGCTCGCGCTGGTCCCGATCGTGTTCTGGCCGGTCGGCAAGCGGTACAACGAGACCTTGGCCATGGGGTATGTCGTCTTCCGCGGCGGGCTCGAGACGGTCATCTACGTCGTCGGCGCGTTCGGGTGGCTGGTGCTGATCGTGCTCAGCAAGGAGGCGGATGCGGGACAGTTCGCGAACTTCTTGCACGCAGCCTTGCCTGTGATCTGGGATCAGGGCGCCATCACGTTCGTTCTCGGCGCGCTGATGTTCTACGTCGTGCTCCACCAGTCGCGGCTCGTGCCCCGGTGGCTGTCCACCTGGGGACTCGTGGGGGCCTCCCTCGGCATCGTGCCGCCGCTCGGCGGCATGTTCGGGCTCTCGCTCGGCATCCTCGTGGCCCCGCTCGCCCTGCAGGAGATGGTCATGGCGGTATGGCTGATCGCCAGGGGCTTCAGCCCCGCTGCGCTCGACGCCGAGTCTGCCGGTGAGACGTCGAGCTGGCAGGCCTCCGTGTCGGGGACAGCAGCGTAGCAACGGCACCAGAGTGGAGAAGGTCGGCGTCGCCCGACGCCGGCCTTCTCGCCAACCCGCAGATCGACCTGCGACCCATGGCCCAACTGTCGAGAGCAGCTCGTGCGGCCGAACGAGTTGCGCTGCAGCGGATCCCGGAGGACGTCGAGGCTGCATTGGCGCGCCCGGCAGGATTCGAACCCGCGACCTAGTGGTCCGAAGCCACTCGCTCTATCCACTGAGCTACAGGCGCGCGCGCCGTATGGTACCGCGGCGGCCCGGCGGATCGTCGTTCGAGGGCCGGGCGTCGGAGCGATCCGGCTCGCGGATCAGCGATCGCTGGGACGGCGACCCACCACCCACCAGCCGATCGGGAAGACCGCGGCGGCCAGCGCGAACTTGATCGCGTCCCCGATGACGAACGGGTACAGCCCCTGCCGCAACGCCTCGCCGGCGGGGATCCCGGTGGCTGCCGCCAGCCAGGGCACCCCGACCGCGTAGATCAGCGCGTTTCCCAGCAGCATCGCGGCCAGCGCGCCGGCGTACCGGCGATCCCACCCGAGCTCCGCGAGCCGCCCCGCCACGGCCGCCGCCAGCACGAACCCGAGCAGGTACCCGCCGGTCGGACCCAGCACCAGGTGCCCGCCCTGCGAGGCGACGATGTGCCCGAGCCCCGACGCGCCTCCGGCGTAGATCGGCAGGAGGAAGCCCAGGACCAGGTACAGGCCGACCGACACGATGCCCCGCCGGAAGCCCAGGGCGGTGGCGGTCGCGAGGACGCCGAATGTTTGGCCCGTGACGGGCACCGGCGTCCCCGGCACGCGGATCGCGACCTGGGCCGACAGCGCCATCAGCGCCACCCCCAGCAGCACCAGCGCGATGTTGTGCTGCCGGACCGAGGTCCGCTCGCCGATCCGGATCGGCAGGAAGAAATCGCCCAGGGTGATGCCCCGCTCGTATGGGGGCACGCGAAGCATGCGGGGCTGGGCGAACATGACGGAAGCCTACCAGACGAACCGCAGCGCGGACGGGACCACGTCGAACCGGAACGGATCGCGCCCCAGCAGCTCGCCGTCCGCCTGCAGGTACAGCGGCCCGCCATCGTCGAGCGCCCGGATCGTCAGGGACCGCGTGCGCCGGATCGAGACCGCCGGGCTGCGCAGGTGATCGCCGGACCGGATCCGCCAGGAGAACGTCAGCGTCTCGAGCCGGCTGATCGCCCCGATGGTGACCACGTCGAACAACCCGTCGGACGGATCGGCCCCCGGCGCCACCCGCATCCCGCCGCCCTCGTACGGGCCCAGCGCGACCTCCACCGACTCGACACGAATCTCGTCGCGCGTCCCGTCGTCCCAGCCGAACTCGACGAATCGGTCGCGCCAGTCGAGGATCGTGACCAGCCCCGCCACGGTGTAGAGGTACGCCCCCAGGCGCCCGGGGAAGCGGGAGACGCGCTGCGCGATGAACGTGCTGAACCCGGTCCCCGCCGCGTTGACGAACCAGCGCCTCGCCGGGTCGACTGCCGCGCCGTCGAGCGGACGCCCGGCGATCGAGTGGGTGGGCCGGTACCGCACCTCCCCGGCGTCCACGACGTGCACGGCCGACGGGTCTCCCTGCAGCGCGGCGACCATCCGGTCCACCAGCGCGCCGGGATCTGCCGGCAGCCCGATCCCGCGAGCGTAGTCGCTGCCACGCCCGGCCGGCACCAGCCCGACCAGCGGCCCCTCCCCCGGCGCCAGGCCAGCCGACAGCAGCCCGTTGACCACCTCGTGCAGCGTGCCGTCCCCACCCACGGCCACGACGAGGCGCGCACCCTCGTCGGCCGCCCGTCGCGCCAGCTCGGTTGCCTCGCCGGCCCGCGAGGTGAGCTCCACTACGTGGTCGACGCCGCGCTCGGCCAGCGCGGCGGCCATGGGCGGCCACCGGCGTGCGAAGGCACCGCGCCCGGCCCCCGGGTGCGCGACGAACCGGAGCGGCGCGCCGCCCTCGCCGGTGGTGCTCATTCGACGCGGAGCGCCCGGGCGATCTCGACCCGGGACGCGAGGCGGGCCGGGTAGGCGGCCGCCAGCACCGATCCACCGACGCCCAGCACCAGCGCGAGGGCGATCGCACTCCACGGCACC
>JAJYEB010000268.1 GCA_021790375.1 Chloroflexota bacterium
TGGACCAAGCGTGACCCCACAGGTCCCGGGCGCCGAGCCGCCGGAGCGTCTGCCGGCCCTCGTCCCCTGGCCCGTTCGACCGGGACCCCGCCGGCCGGGCGCCGTGGTCCTCGACCTCGACGGGACCCTGGTCGACACGGTCGCGCTGCGCGTCGCCGCCTGGGTGGCGGCCTTCGGAGAGCTCGGGATGGAGGTCGAGCCGGAGGCCCTGCGCCGGTGGATGGGCGCCGACGGGCACCTGGTGGCGCGGGCCGGGGCGCGGATGGCCGGGCGCGAGATCGACGACGAGCTCGCCGACCGGATCGACCACCGCTCAGGCGAGCACTTCAACCGCCTGAACGCGACGCCGCGCCCGCTTCCCGGGGCCCGGGAGTTGCTCCTGGAGCTCGCGCGGGCCGGGATCCCGCACGCGATCGCCACCGCCAGCCGGGCCGGGCAGGTCCTGGCGTCCGTCGACGCCGTGGGCCTCTCCGCGCGCCCGCTGATCGTCGACGGCAGCCACGTGCGGCACGCCAAGCCGGCCCCCGACCTGCTTCTCCTTGCCGCGCGCCGCCTCGGCGTCGCTCCCGACACCTGCTGGTACGTGGGTGACTCGACCTGGGACATGCAGGCCGCGCGAGCCGCCGGGATGACGGCGGCCGGCGTGCTCACCGGCTTCGCCACGTCCGGTGATCTGCTCGCGGCAGGCGCCGACCTCGCGGTGCCCGGCCTCGCCGAGCTGCAGCGCCGAATCCTGGACGCACCCCGCTAACGATGCCCGACACGGAGGAGCCCGCCATGGCCGACGACATCAACGCGATCGCTGCCGACTACTTCGAGTTCCGGCTGCGGACGTCGCCCACGTGGGCGCACCAGCTCGCCGCCTACCAGTACGCGGACACGTTCGAGGACGTCAGCCGGGCCGCCGAGGACGCCGAGATCGCCGAGGCACGCGCCTTCGCGACGCAGGCCGAGCGGATCCCGCCCGACGGCCTCGCCCCGCAGGACCGCATCACGCGGGAAATGCTCGCGTTCGATGCCGCGTCCAGAGCCGACCTCGCCGAGGCCCGGCTGCTGGAGGTCGAGGTCGACCCGATCAGCGGGCCGCAGGCGATGCTGCCGCTGATGCTCGCGAAGCTCTCCATCCCGTCCGCGACCGTGGCGGAGGCGATAGTCGGGAAGTTCCGGGGCGTGGCGAGGATGTTCGTCGACCTCGGCGAGCGACACCGCGAAGGCGCCGCCCGCGGCCGGACGCCGCCGGTGTACCCGGTCCGGCAGACCATCCGGCAGCTCGACGCCTGGCTCGAGCGGCCGATCGAGGACGACCCGCTCCTCGGCGTCGCGGACCCGACCGGCGTGGCGGACCCAGCCGGGTGGAGAGACCGGCTGCGCGACGTCGTCGCCCGGGACATGCGGCCGGCGCTGGCGGGCTATCGGGCCGTCCTCCACGACGAGATCCTGCCCCGCGCGCGGGCGAACGAGCGGTGCGGCCTGGCCTGGCTGTCGGACGGCGGGCCGGCCTACGAGCGGGCCATCCGCCTGCACACCACCCGGGACCTGTCGGCGCAGGAGATCCACGACGTCGGGCTGCACCAGCTGGCCCGCCTCTCGGACGAGTACCGCGAGCTCGGCCCCGCGGTGCTCGGCACGGACGACCTGGAGCGGATCCTCGAGGGGCTGCGGTCGGACCCGGCGCTCCACCACACCAGCGGCCCGGAGATCGTCGCGGCGTCGAAGGCGGCGCTCGCCAGGGCCACCGCCGCGATGGGCGACTGGTTCGGCGTCCTGCCCGGGGCCGGGTGTGACGTCGAGGAGACCCAGAGCGGCGCGGTGGCCTTCTATCTCCCCCCGGTGCCGGACGGGAGCCGTGGCGGGGTCTTCTTCATGAACACCTCCGAGCCGGCCGCATGGGGTCGCTTCGACGTCGAGTCCACCGTCTACCACGAGGGGATCCCCGGCCACCACCTCCAGCTGGCGATCGCCAGCGAGCTGACCGGCATTCCCGAGTTCCGCCGGCACAGCTGGGTCACCGCCTACGGCGAGGGCTGGGGCCTGTATGCCGAGCGGCTCGCCGACGAGATGGGCCTCTACTCGACGCCCCTGGACCGGATCGGGATGCTGTCGAACGACTCGCTGCGGGCGTGCCGGCTCGTGGTGGACACCGGCATCCACGCGCTGGGCTGGGGGCGCGAGGAGGCCATCGCGTTCATGGTCCGGAACTCGCCGATCCGGGAGGCGCACGCTCGTGCCGAGGTCGATCGCTACATCGCGTCGCCCGGGCAGGCGCTCGGCTACATGATCGGCCGGCTCGAGATCCAGCGGATGCGGGCCGAGGCCGAGGCCGCCCTGGTCGAGCGATTCGACATCGCCGCGTTCCACGATGCGGTGCTGACGTCCGGGTGCATGCCGCTGGCCATGCTCGACCGGGTGGTCCGCGACTGGGCGGCGTCGGTGGCACGGGCCGCCTGAGCCTGCGGCGCCCGGCGGCGGGCTGACGGCCGGCCGTCAGGCGGGCGGCGGGGCGACGGCGACAAAGGCCAGTCCCACGAACAGGGCGATCCCGAACGCGCCGAGCAGCAGCAGCGCCGCCGCCCGTGCCGGGGTGAGGGCACGGCGCGCCTCGGGAAGCCGCGCCCGGAACAGGGCCACGGCCGCGGCGGCGAGCACGACGTACGTGGCCGCGCGCACGCCGAGCCCCGGCAGCGCCACGATCGCCAGGAGCGCCCCGGCGACCAGCACGGCTGCCGCCTCGGGGAGCCGGCCGGCCCATGCCCGCAGGAGCCGCGGGCCGGCATACATCCATGCCTCGACGAAGCCGAGCGTCACCACCACCAGCGCGAACCCGAGGGTGACGAGGACGAGCCGCTGCGCGTCACTCATCCCGCGGATCCGCCGGCCGCGCCGGGATCGAGGCCCCGGTCACGGTGCTCAGGCGCCGGCGGCCCCGGGCTCCTCGCCGCACCCGGTGCTCGCGCCGCCACCCCGTCGCTCCAGCGGCACGAAGTCGCGCTTCGTCGCGCCGATGTAGATCTGGCGGGGCCGGCCGATCTTCGTGTCGGGGTCGGCCATCAGCTCACGCCACTGCGCGATCCAGCCGGGCATCCGCCCGATGGCGAACAGGGCGGGGTACATGTTGGTCGGGAAGCCCAGGGCCCGGTAGATGATCCCGCTGTAGAAGTCGAGGTTCGGGTAGAGCTTCCGCTCGATGAAGTACTCGTCGGCCAGCGCCTCCTCCTCGAGACGCAGCGCGATCTGGAGCAGGCGGTCGTCGGCGCCCAGCTTGGCCAGCATGCGCTGGGCGGCCTGCTTGATGATCCGGGCGCGGGGGTCGTAGTTCCGGTACACCCGGTGGCCGAAGCCCATCAGCCGGAAGTGATCGTTCTTGTCCTTGGCGCGGGCGATGGCCCTGCGGACGTCCCCCCCGTCGGCGTCGATCTGCTCGAGCATCTCGACGACCTCCTGGTTGGCGCCGCCGTGCAGCGGTCCCCAGAGGGCCGACACTCCGGCGGAGACGGAGGCGTACAGGTTGGCACGCGCCGAGCCGACCATCCGGACGGTGGAGGTGGAGCAGTTCTGCTCGTGGTCGGCGTGGAGGATCAGCAGCTGGCGCAGCACGTCGGCCACGTCGGGGTCCACGTCGTACTCCTCCGCCGGCACCGCGAACATCATGCGGAGGAAGTTCTCGACGTACTCGAGCCTGTTGTTCGGGTAGACCGGCGACTG
>JAJYEB010000269.1 GCA_021790375.1 Chloroflexota bacterium
GGCGGGGAACTGAGCGATGGGCGCGATCAGGCTCCAGCAGGACCGGCTCAAGTGGGCCAGCCAGACGGCCATCGCGGCGTGGAGCGCGTTCGACGTCCAGCTGGTGATCTACGCCTCGCTGCTGGCGGGCATGGGGCTGGTGATGGCCTACACCAACAGCTACGAGTCGGGCGTGGCGCCGCTGTCCGCCGGCTCCACCTTCACCCGCGGGCTCATCTGGGCCGCGCTCGCGATCGTCGCGTTCCTGGTCGCCGCCGCCTTCGATTACCGGTGGCTCAAGACATTTGCGTGGCCGCTCTACCTCGTCAACATCGGCCTGCTGGTGATGTCGCTGGCGATCGGCTCCGGGGTGGGCGGGTCGGCCCGCTGGGTCACCGTGTTCGGCATGCAGTTCCAGTTCTCAGAGCTCGCCAAGGTGCTGATGGCGGTCGTGCTCGCCAACTGGATCAGCTCGCGGGGTACCCAGGTCGGGGGACTGCTCACGATCGTCGGTGCCGGGATCCTCATCGTCCCGCCGATCGTGCTGGTGGCAATGCAGCCGGACCTGGGCACCTCGCTGGTGTTCGGCGCCATGGTCGTCGGCACGCTGTTCGTCTCGGGCGCCAGCCTGCGCTGGCTGGCGGTTCTGAGCGCGGGGATCGTGGCCGCGGTCCCCTTCGCGTGGACGTACCTCCTGCGCGACTACCAGAAGCAGCGGTTGATCTCGTTTCTCGACCCCGCGGCCGACCCGCAGGGGTCCGGCTACCACGTGATCCAGTCGATGATCGCGGTAGGCTCGGGCGGCCTCTTCGGCAAGGGGCTCACCAACGGCACGCAGAACTCCCTGAATTTCCTGCCGGTGCAGTCGACCGACTTCGTCTTCTCGATCCTCGCCGAGGAGTTGGGGTTCGTGGGTGCCATCGTGGTCTTCGTCCTGTTCGCGGCACTCATCTGGCGGGTCCTGCTGGCGGCATGGCGTTCCGAGGACGTGTTCGGGCTCGCGTTCGCCGGCGCCATCGCCTCGATGCTGCTGTTCCAGGTGCTGGTGAACGTCGGGATGACGATCGGGATCATGCCGGTCACGGGGATCCCGCTGCCGTTCATCACGCACGGCGGCGCCTCGCTGATCAGCATCGCGCTCGGGCTGGGCGTGCTCCAGTCGATCAACCTGAGACAGGTGCGCCCGAAATGGTGAGGACCGTTCGCGCCGGGCGGTTTCCCACGAGGCGGTGCTCCCCGGCGGTGACCCTCGGGCGCTGATCCCCGGGCAGTGATCCACCAGGCGCTGTTCCCCGGGCGGTGAGCCCCGTTGGGCGCCGGCGGGTCAGCCGCGGAACCGGCCCGGTCGTGCCAGCGGGTCCGCCGCCGGCTGTCGCCGGCCCAGGCGCCGGAGCAGCGCGTCGATCTCGTCCCGATACGGCCGGCCGGCGGACGTGCGCTCCAGCCACTCGAGGAAGTCGGGGTCGCGGCGGGAGATCTCGCCGAGTGACCAGCCGGCGTAACGCCCGAATCTCAGCACGGTCCCGCTCGGGTGGCCGGGCGGCGGCCCGGCGGGGCCTGTGCTTCCCGCCGCACCGTCCCCGCCGGCCGCGGGCCGCGTGCCGTTCCCGGACTCGGACGCGGACGCGAACGCCGGGCCGCCGCCCCGCCCGTGATCCCCGGAAGGCCGTCCGCCGGCGCCCGAGGAGCGGGCCGCCGGGCGAGGTGCCACGTACCCGCTGGCCGGCGCGGATCGCTGGCGGTCGTACGCGGCACGTCGGACCGGGTCCCGGAGGACCTCCCAGGCACGGTTGATCTCGCTCATGCGGCGCACGTCGTCGGGCTGCGCCAGCGGGGTCACGTCGGGGTGGAAGCGCCGCGCGAGGCGGCGGTAGGCGGACCGGATCGCCGTCGCGTCCGCAGACGGGTGCACCTCGAGCACCTGGTAGAGGTCCGGCTCGCTGGTCACGCGCGGTCTCCGCCACTCCGCCGCGTCTCCCCGTCCCGCGAGAGACGCACCGGTCGGAGAGCGTACCATCCGGTGGCAGGCGCCCGGTGTGCCGCCTGCGGGGCGGTCGCCGCGGTCCCCGCCGTTCACGGCCGTTCGCCGCGGTCGCCGCGGTCCCCGGCGTTCACGGCCGTTCGCCGCCGTTCGCCGCCGTTCGCCGCGGGTGCGGACGCCATCCGGCGGCGCAGCCCGGAAGGCCGCCGTTCGTTGACGACGCGGCGCTCGGGCGATACCATCAACGGTCGCGCCCCGGCAACAGCCGGGCGCCATCATGTGTTCAGGGGACCCATGTACGCAGTCATCGAGACGGGCGGGAAGCAGTACCGCGTCGAAGTCGGCAGCGAGATCGAAGTCGAATACCTGGACGCGGAGCCCGGCCAGACCCTCGAGCTGGATCGCGTCCTGCTCGTGGCCGACGGCGACGCCACGGCGATCGGCCGTCCGCTCGTGGATGAGGCGCACGTCAGCGCAAGCGTGGTCCGCCAGGACCGCGGCGACAAGGTCGTGGTGTTCAAGTACCGGCCCAAGGCCCGCAGCCGGGTCAAGCACGGGCACCGGCAGGAGCTGACCGTCCTGCGGGTCGCGGACATCGTCCACGGCTCCCGCAGCGCGCTCAAGCTCGCCGAGGCGGCGAAGACCGAGCGGGAGCGCCTGGAGGCGGCCGCGGCCGAGGAAGCCGCAGAACGCGCCGCCGCCGACAAGGCGCTGGCCGAGAAGCTCGCGAGCGCCAAGGCACCTGCGACCACGGCCGACCAGGCCACGTCGGAGGAGACCACGACGGTCCCGGCCGGCCGGCGGGGAGCCGCGAAGCCCGCCGCCGAGCACGAGAAGCCGGCGGCGAAGCCGCGGGTCGGCGCCCCGCGCACCCAGGCGCCCGCGCCCGAGGGCGAGAGCAAGCCCAGGTCCCGGGGAACGAGGAAGGACGCGTAGGCCATGGCACACAAGAAGGCAGGGTCCAGCTCCAAGAACGGCCGCGACAGCGTCGGCCAGCGGCTGGGCGTCAAGGTCGGCGACGGTCAGCTCGTTCCCGCCGGCTCGATCATCGTCCGCCAGCGGGGCATGACGTTCCTCGCCGGCGAGGGAGCCGGGCTCGGGCGCGACTACACCGTCTTCGCGACGGTGACCGGCCGCGTGAAGTTCGAGCACGAGACCCGCGAGAAGAAGCGCATCCGCGTGATCGCCGAAGCGGCCCCCGCCGCGCAGGCCTGACCGCGCCAGTCGCCGGGACCACCGCCGGGCATGCCCGGACGGAAGGCTCGACAGGAGTCGATCGTGAAAGACGGGATCCATCCCAAGTACTTCCAGGCCGAGGCCCACTGCGGGTCCTGCGGCCGCACGTTCACCGTGGGATCCACGCGCCCCACGCTGCGCGTCGACGTGTGCGCGCAGTGCCACCCGTTCTTCACGGGCAAGCAGACCATCGTCGACACCGCGGGCCAGGTGGAGCGGTTCCAGAAGCGCCTCGAGCGCTCACTCCGGTCCTGACGCCGCGACCTCGACACGACCGGGGCGACCCGGCAGCGGCGGGCCCGGCAGGGTCCGCCGTTCTGTTTCGGCCCGCCGGTCGGCTTCCGCGCGGCGCATCGTGGCGGCCCGACGAGCCCGCGTCCCGCTAGACTGAGGCCTCCCGATGGCACGTTTCAACTACGGGGGCCAGGCCCTCATCGAGGGCGTCCTGATGCGCGGTCGCGACGCGATCGCGGTTGCCGTGCGGCACCCGGACGGAGACGT
>JAJYEB010000270.1 GCA_021790375.1 Chloroflexota bacterium
CGCCGGCGCTGCTCGTCCGTGCCGAAGAAGACGAGTGGCAGGGTCCCGATGCCGACGTGGGCCCCGTAGGTCACGGCAAGGCTCCCGGCCTCCGCGAGCCCCTCGCTCACGAGCAGCGAGGTGACCTTGTCCAGGCCGGCTCCGCCGTACGCCTCGGGCACGTCCACGCCCAGGTACCCCTGCTCGCCGAGTTCCGCCAGCAGTGCCCGGTGGGCCGCGTAGTCGCGTGCCTCCACGGCGTCATGGCGGGGCGCGACGGCGCGCTCCACGAACTCGTGGACCGCGTCGCGGATCGCCCGCTGCGTGTCGTCCAGCCGCTCCGGCGTGAACACCTCGTCGGGTGCGGCCGCGCGGACGACGAATGCCCCGCCCGGGATGTCCGGGCGGCCCGCCGAACCGGACCCGCCGGCCGCCCCCGCCTCGCCCGCTGCCCGTTCCCGCACCTCGGTCATGCCGCCGCCTCCCCTTCCGTGCCCCGGCCCGCGCGTGCCGCGGCCGCTCCCTCGACGTTCGTGGTCGGTGCCGAGTCCGCCGCGGATCCCGGCCCGGCGGCCGCCCAGCGCTCCCGGGCACGTGCCGCCTGCTCGAACGGATCCCCATCGAGCCGCTCGATGATCCCGGCCGCCCCCTGGCCCCCGCCGACGCACATGGTGATCAGGCCGTACCGCCCGCCGCGCCGCGCCAGCTCGTGGATCACCTGCGTGGAGAGCTTGGCCCCGGTCGCGCCCAGCGGGTGTCCCAGCGCGATCGCCCCGCCGTTCACGTTGGTGCGCGCCTCGTCCAGGCCGAGTGCCCGGACCACGGCCACCACCTGCGCGGCGAACGCCTCGTTGAGCTCGACCAGGTCGATGTCCGCGAGGGACAGGCCGGCCTGCCTGAGCGCCTTCGGCACCGCCTCGACCGGGCCGATCCCCATCACCTCCGGGGCCACCCCGGTGGTGGCGAACGCCACCAGCCGGGCCAGCGGCCGGAGGCCGAGCGCCGCCGCCCGATCGCCGCTCATCACCACCAGCGCGGCGGCGCCGTCGCTCATCTGGGAGCTGTTGCCGGCGGTCACGGACCCGCCCCGGGCGAACACCGGCCGCAGCGCCGCCAGCGCGGCCGCGTCGGTGTCGCGCCGGATCCCCTCGTCGGCCGCGAACTCGATGCGGTCCGCAACCGGGCGGCCGCCCGTCACCGTCGTCCGCCGGGCCACGATCGGCACGACCTCGTCGACGAAGCGCCCGGCGTCCTGGGCAGCGGCGGCCCGGCGGTGCGACGCGAGCGCCCACGCGTCCTGGTCCTCGCGCGAGACGCCGTACCGGTGCGCGACCTCCTCGGCCGTGAGCCCCATCGAGAGGTACACGTCCGGCCACGCTGCCGTCAGCGCGGGGTTCGGCGAGAAGTGATGGCCGGTCATGGGGACGGCGCTCATCGACTCCATCCCGCCGGCGACCACGATCTCGGCCTGCCCGGATGCCACCGACTGGGTTGCGATCGCGAGCGCCTGGAGCCCCGAGGCGCAGAACCGGTTCACCACCATGGCGGACACGCTCACGGGGAGCCCCGCCGCGAGCGCCGCGGGGCGGGCGGCGTTGAGCCCCTGCTCCCCCTCCGGCATGGCGCACCCCAGGATCACGTCCTCGACCTCGGCGGGGTCGAGGCCCGGGACGCGGGCCACCGCCTCGCGCACCGCCGCCGAGGCAAGCTCGTCGGCACGGGTCTCGCGGAGTGCGCCGCGCGGGGCCCGCCCGATGGCGGTCCGGACGGCGCTGACGATCACGGCGTCGCGCATGGCTGCCACCTCAGTTCCGCACCGGCTTGCCGGTCCGGAGGAAGCCCCGGATCCGGTCGCGGGTCTTCGCCTGCCCGAGCAGGCGCAGGAAGGTCTCACGCTCGAGGTCCAGGAGGTGGTCGGCGCTCACCTCGGATCCCTCGGCCACGTCGCCGCCGCACATCACGCGCGCCAGCGCCAGGGCGAGCTCGCGGTCGTAGGCGCTGACGTAGCCGCCCGCGAGCTGGTTGTGGGTCAGGGACTCCGCGGCCGCGATCCCGCGCCGCCCCAGGACCCGGATGGGGCGCTCGAGCGAGGGGCGATAACCGGTCTCGGCCAGGGCACGCGCGACGGTCACGGCGTCCGCCACCACGCGGTCGGGGTCGGCGCTGATGCCGTCGTGCGGCCGCAGCAGCCCCAGGCGCCGCGCGTCGGCGGCGCTGGTGCTGACCTTCGCCGTGGCGATGGCCTCGAAGTACTGCGCGAAGGCCGGGAAGG
The DNA here is from genome assembly GCA_021790375.1 of Chloroflexota bacterium. Classification (GTDB taxonomy): domain Bacteria; phylum Chloroflexota; class Limnocylindria; order Limnocylindrales; family CSP1-4; genus JAJYNJ01. The sequence goes on from JAJYEB010000270.1 coordinate 2,252, forward strand.
CGTCGGACCACGTGCCGCCGGGATCCCGCTCCGCGGCGCGGCGCGCCATCTCGGTGGAACCGCCACCGGCCGGGATGAGCCCCATGCCGAGCTCCACGAACCCCATGTAGGTCTCGGCCGCGGCCTGCACCCGGTCCCCCGCGACGGCGATCTCGGCACCGCCTCCCAGCACGCGGCCGCGGATCGCGATCACCACCGGGACCTGCGCGCGGCGGAGACCGCGCATGGCCGCCTGGAACCGGCGCGTGACGCGCTCCAGCTCGTCCCACTCGTCGTCCTCGGCCTCGAGCAGGAGCAGGGCCACGCTCGCCCCTGCCGAGAAATCGGCCGCGTCGGTGGCGACCACCAGCGGCAGCCCGCGCTCCTCGGCCAGCGCGGTGGCGCGGCCGAGCATGTCGATGGTGTCGAGCCCGATGATGTTGAGCTTCCCGTGCAGGTCGAGCGCGAGCGCGCCGTCCAGCTCGACGACGCTGGCGGCCGTGTTGCCCGCCAGCTCGCCCCGCTCGGCACGGACCCGCCGCAGCTCCACCACCCGCGGCCGCGGAGGAACGGCGACGCGGCCCTCGAAGCCCGGGGTGGCGGGCGCCCCGCCCGGCCCGGGTCCCGCCACGAGCGCCGTCGCCGTGGGGCCGGCGTCGTCGGCGCCCGGCCCCGTGCCCCCGGGCCGGAAGGCCCCGAGATCCAGCTGCAGCGTGTCGTCCGCGGCGTAGAAGCCGCCGGCCTCCCGCGCAGCGCGGGCGAGCGGCGGCTCGGCCAGTCCGGCCGCCTCGAGCAGCACGGCCATCCGTTCGCCGCCGATCCCATCCCATGTCTCGAACGGGCCGCGTTCCCAGCCCAGCCCCCAGCGCATGGCGCGGTCCACGTCCGCCACGGAGCCCGCGATTCCCGGGGCGACGGTCGCCGCGTACCAGAGCGCGCGAACGAGGCCGCGCCGCACGAACGCGGCGGGGGCGTCCGACTCAGGCGCGGCGAACAGCGCGGCCAGCCGCCGGGCGGGCTCGTCGACCTGCCGGGCCATCTCCACCGCGGCGCTCCGCGGCCGGCGGCGCGGCCGGTACTCCAGCGTCTCCAGGTCGAGCGCGAGGATCTGGTCGCCGTCCTTCCGGAAGAACCCCGCGCCGGCCTTCACGCCGAGCATGCCGCGCTCGAGCATGGTCTCGACGGCGGGTGGCAGACGGAAGAGGCCGCGCTCCGGGTCGTCGGCCGGGACGGCCCCGGCCAGGCTGCGGACCACGGCCGCGAACACGTCGAGCCCGACCAGGTCGATGGTCCGGAACACCGCCGACTTCGGCCGGCCCACCAGCGGACCCGACAGGTCGTCGACCTCGTCGACCCCCAGGCCGAGTTCCTGCGCCAGCGCGATGGCCGCGAGCGACGCCTGGGTGCCCAGCCGGTTCACGATGAACCCGGGCGCGTCCCGGGCGTCCAC
>JAJYEB010000271.1 GCA_021790375.1 Chloroflexota bacterium
CGACCACCGGGCCACGCGGGTCCTCCTGAGCGAGCGGGGCTGGGTCGTACGGGACCGCGTCGTGGCCCGCCGGCGCGAGCTGCTCGGATCGGCGCTCCGGCAGCTGCCGCCGCTCCCCCCACCGGTCGCCCAGGCCCTCGGCCAGCTCGGACAGGCGATGCGGACCACACCGTGAGCGGCGCCGTCCCCCTGCGCCTGCGCGCCACCGCGGTATTGCCGGCCCTCCGTCGCCGCATCCGGTCCGCGCCGTACCTCCGCAAGTGGGTGATCCTGGGCGCCCTCATCGGAGTCGTTGCCGGACTGGGCGCGGTCGTCTTCTTCACCGCGCTCGAGCTGGGCACGCGGCTGTTCCTGGGGCTTCTGGCCGGCTACTACCCACCCGGCCCGGCCGGCGAGGGAGCGGCCCCCATCACCCCGGTCGCGCGGCCCTGGCTGCTGCCCGTGGTGGTCGGGCTGGGCGGGCTCATCTCGGGCGCGATCGTGTTCCGCTTCGCGCCGGAGGCCGAGGGCCACGGCACGGACGCCGCCATCGGCGCGTACCACCACGGGCCGCGCCGCATCCGGGCACGCGTGCCGCTGGTGAAGATCGTGGCCTCTGCGATCACCATCGGGTCGGGAGGCTCGGCGGGCCGCGAGGGGCCGACCGCCCAGATCAGCGCGGGGTTCGGGTCGTTCCTGGCGCGACTCCTGGACCTGGACGCCCGGGATGCCCGGATCGCCGTCGCCGTGGGGATCGGGTCGGGCATCGGCTCGATCTTCCGGGCGCCGCTCGGCGGGGCCGTGCTGGGGGCCGAGATCCTGTACCGCGACGACGTGGAGGCCGAGGCGCTGGTCCCCTCCTTCATCGCCTCGATCGTGGGCTACTCCATCTACGGCAGCGTGGAGGGATTCGCCCCGATCTTCGGCAACCAGACGCATGCGACGTTCAGCCAGCCCAGCCAGCTGCTCTACTACGCGCTGCTCGGGATCGCCGCCGGCCTGGTCGGCCTGCTCTACATCCGCAGCTTCTACGGGCTGACCCGGTGGTTCCGGAGCTGGACCATCCCGCGCGCGCTGCGGCCGGCCATCGCCGGTGTCGCCGTGGGCCTCATGGGGATCGTGCTCCCGGGCTCGCTCGGCACGGGCTACGGCTGGCTCCAGTCGGGGTTCAGCACCCAGCTGCTGGGCATTCCGCTCTGGGTCATCCTGCTCCTGCCGTTCGCGAAGATCCTGGCAACCTCGCTCAGCATCGGCTCGGGCGGTTCGGGTGGCATCTTCGGGCCGGGCATGGTGATCGGGGGGCTGCTCGGTGCCGGCATGTGGCGGGTGCTGGAGCCGATCGCGCCGGGGCTCCCGGCCGACCCGGCCCCGTTCACGATCGTGGCCATGATGGCGCTCTTCGGCAGCATCGCCCACGCGCCGCTGGCAGTGATGCTGATGGTGGCCGAGATGACCGGCAACCTCTCGATGCTGGCCCCGGCCATGGTGGCGGTGGGGCTCGCGACGTTCGTGGTGGGCGAGGCCTCGATCTACCAGAACCAGCTGCGGGACCGAAACGAGTCGCCGGCCCACCAGTACCGGTCGGCCGTGCCGCTGATGGCGTCGCTCAGCGCCGGGCAGGCGCTGCGCGCTCCGCGGTGCGTCGCGCGGCCCGGCGAGACGGTCGCGGCGGTGCTGCAGCGGGCACAGTACGCAAAGGTGCCCGGGGTGCCGGTCCTCGACGCGGCCGGGCTGCTTGCCGGGATCGCGTCCGTGGAGGCGCTGCAGCGGGCCGACCCTGCCAGCGCCGTCGGCTCCCTGGCGGACACCTCGTATCCGTCGACGCAAGGCAGCGACGGGCTCGACCGTGCCCTGGAGCAGATGAGCGACAACGAGACGAGCTGGCTGCCGGTGGTCGACGCCGGGCGGCTGATCGGGGTGCTGAGCGTCCGCGACGTGATGGCCGCCTACCGTCGCGCCATGCAGGGAAACGTGCGCGAGGTGCGCGGCCCGGGCGAGGACGGGACGATTGTCGAGGCAACCCTGGCGCAGGGATCTCCGCTGGTGGGAGCCTCGATCGCGGCGGTGCGCTGGCCTCGCGACAGCGTCGCGGTGGCGATCGAGCGCGGGAAGGCACTGCTCGTGCCGCGAGGCGGGGTGGTGCTGGCGGCGGGAGACCGGCTGAGCGTGTTCGCGGCACGGGATGCCGTGGGCGCGGTCCGCGCCCTGCTCAGCGACGGCCAGGGACCTCCCGCGCCGTCGGTGGAACCCGGGACCGCGCCGGGAACGAGCGAGTCGGCCTGACGAGGTCCGCGGCGGATCCGTGGCGCGGGCTGTCCGCCCGCGCGGCCCCGCTGCTACGCTGCACGGCGTGGACACCGAGGCGCTCGGGCTGACCAGCGGCGAGGCCGCCGCGCGCCTGCGCGACGACGGCCCCAATGTCCTCGGTCGCGGCGGGCGCCGCACCCGCCTCGCGATCCTCGCGGCCCAGTTCGCGAGCCCCCTGGTCCTGATCCTGGTCATCGCCAGCCTGGTGAGCATCGTGGCCGGCGACCGGATCGAGGCCGGGATCATCCTCGCCATCGTTGCGATGAGCGCGGCGCTGGGCTTCGTGCAGGAGGCACGGTCCGAGGCCGCGGTCGCCGCACTGCAGGCCCGGCTCACGCTCCGCGCGACGGTCGTGCGAGACGGTACCGAGCAGGAGATCCCCATCCACGACGTGGTGCGCGGCGACATCGTGGTCCTCAACGCCGGGGACATCGTCCCGGCCGACGGCCGGGTCGTCGAGGCAAACCACCTCTACGTCGACGAGTCCTCGCTGACCGGCGAGTCGGCGCCGGCGCTGAAGTCGCCCAGGGACGGAGACCTGGATCCGGGCCGGGACGAGGACCGCGCGGGCCTTGCCTTCTTCGGCACCAGCGTGGTGAGCGGCGCGGGGCGGGCGCTCATCGTCGCCACCGGCGCGCGCACCAGCTACGGGGAGATCGCGCGACGCCTCACCGAACGCGCACCCGAGACCGACTTCCAGCACGGCATCCGCGCCTTCGGCCTGCTCGTCGCGCGCGTCACGCTGATCCTCGTGGTGTCGGTGCTGGCCGTCAACGTCGCGCTGCACCGGCCGCTGCTGGACTCGCTGCTGTTCGCCATCGCCCTCGCCGTGGGCCTCACGCCGGAGCTGCTGCCCGCGATCGTGACGCTCAACCTCACGCGGGGGGCCCGTGCGCTGGTGGCCCACGGGGTGCTGGTCAAGCGCCTGCCGGCGATCCAGAACCTGGGCAGCATCACGATCCTCTGCACCGACAAGACCGGCACCCTCACCGAGGGACACCTGCAGCTGGTGCGCTCCAGCGGCATCGACCGCGACGACGCCGCGGAGGCGAGCCACGCCCTGGAGCTCGCCTACCTCAACAGCCACCTCCAGGCCGGGTTCACGAACCCGCTCGACGCGGCGATCCTCGCCGGCGCCCCCGCGCCGGCGGACCTCGCGAGCTGGCAGAAGGTGGCGGAGCTCCCGTACGACTTCAACCGGCGGCTCCTGAGCGTGGTCGCGGGTCGGCCGGGCGAACCGCCGCTGCTGATCACCAAGGGGGCGCCAGAGGCGGTGATCGCGCGGGCCACGCAGGTGCGCGAGGACCACACGGCACGGCCGATCGACGCGGCGGAGCACGCCCGACTGGCCGCGCTGGTCGACGGGGCGTCGGCGGAGGGGTACCGGAT
>JAJYEB010000272.1 GCA_021790375.1 Chloroflexota bacterium
TTCCTGATGACCGGGGTGGCCTTCAAGATCGCCGCGGTGCCGTTCCACTACTGGACGCCGGACGCCTACCAGGGCTCCCCCACCCCCGTGACCGGGTACCTGTCGGTGGGCCCCAAGGTGGCCGCGTTCGCCCTGATCCTGCGGCTGTTCGTCGGCGCGCTGGCGCCGGTGAAGGGCGACTGGCTGGGCGCGGTGATCATCCTCGCCGCGCTGACCATGACGCTGGGCAACCTGGTCGCCCTGACGCAGTCGAACGTCAAGCGCATGCTGGCCTACAGCTCGATCGCCCACACGGGCTACATCCTGGTGGGGCTGGCGGCCTACGCGGGCGCGGCGCCCGGCTCGCTGGCGGAGTCGCACGGCCTGCAGGCCATCCTCGTGTACAGCGTCGCGTACACCTTCATGAACCTGGGTGCGTTCGCGATCGTGGCCGCCCTCCAGCGGCGCCCGGGAGTCACCAGCGACATCGAGACGTTCGCCGGGCTGGGCAGACGCGCACCCCTGATGGGGCTCCTCATGACCCTGTTCCTGCTCTCCCTGACGGGCATCCCGCCGTTCGCCGGCTTCTTCGCCAAGTACTACGTGATCCTGGCGGCCATCGAGGCCGGTGGGTGGGTCTCGTGGCTCGCCGTCCTGGCCGTCCTCAACGCGGCGGCGGCGGCGTTCTACTACCTGCGGGTGGTCGTCTACATGTACATGCGGGAGGCACCCGAGCAGGCGCCGCCGCTGGCCGAAGGGTTCGAGCTGCGCGCCGGGCTGACCATCGCCGCGGTCGCCACGATCGCCATCGGCTTCTTCCCCAGCGACCTGATCACGATCGCGGCGGCGGCGGCGAAGGCCCTGCTGTAGCCGGGCCGGGCCCTGGCGCCCGCCATCCGGCACCCGGAGCCCGGGCATCCGGCACTCGCGGACGGCCACCCGCCAACGCCACCATGCCATGGTCATGCGGGCACTGGTCGTCGTCGATTCCCGGTTCGGCAACACGGAAGCCGTCGCCCACGCCATCCGGGACGCGCTCCCGCCGACCCGCTGGCGGGTCGAGATCATCCCGGCCGCGGACGTCGACTGGCCCGACTGCTCCGACCTCGACCTGGTCCTCTTCGGCGGTCCCACGCAGCGGCACGGCCTTTCCCCGGCGATGAACGCCCTGCTCTCCGGCGCCCACGTCGGCCGGTGCTGCGGCCTGGCCGCGGCGGCATTCGACACGCGCTACCACATGGCGAAGATCCTCTCGGGGTCCGCCGCCGAGACCATCGCGCGCCGGCTGGAGGGGCTCGGCTGCCGGCTCGTGGGGCCCGCCGAGAGCTTCTACGTGGCCGGCCGCGAGGGGCCCCTGCTCGACGGCGAGCTGGAACGCGCCCGCACCTGGGCGCTCGACGTGGCCGCCCGCGTGGAGACGATCCCGGCCTGACCTTCGGCTCGCATCCGTCGCGCCACCCCGGCCAGGAACCGCGCGGTCTCCTCGGGCGAGGCCAGGGCCACGTCGGCCGACGCCGCGACGTCCTCCGGCATCTCGGGGTGGGCGTGGACGGCCACGGCCAGCCCGCGCGTCCGGCCCGCCTCCCGCAGCTCGCGAAGCGCGACGAACGCCTGCGCGTCGCTCGCATCGTCCCCCAGCATCCAGGTGACGGCCGGCCGCACCTCGTCGACCATCGTCCGCAACGCGTCCCCCTTGGCGGCCGCCCCCGGCGGCCGCAGCTCGACGGCGCGGCGCCCGGGGAACCGGACCAGGCGGGCCCGGGGATCGAGTGCCTCGACGGCAGACAGGACCCGTGCCCTCGCGGCCGCGACGTCGGGGGCCGCCCGGAAGTGGAACGTCACCGCCGGGCCCTTCCGCTCCACGCTCAGCCAGCCGTCCGGCACCAGCCGCGGCACCTCGCTCGCGAGCCGCGCGGCATCCTCGACGTAGTCGTCCAGCGCCGGATCGTGCTCGACCCGCAGCGCCTCCGCCCGCGCCCGTCGCGGCAGCTCGGCCCGCTCGATGCCGTGGTTGCCCAGGTAGATCGCGCCGCCCACCCGCGCCCGGGAGGCCAGGTCCGGAACCGTCCGCCCGGACAGCAGCGCGATGCGAACGCCGGGGATCCCGGCGAGCCTCCGCAGGGCCCGCCGCGCGCCCGGCAGCACGCGAGCGCCCCACGGATCCATCACGATCCGGGAGAGCGTTCCGTCGAAGTCGCTGAGCAGCAGGAGCGGCCGCAGCGCCAGGTCGGGCTCCACCATCCGGAGCAGTTCGGCACCGCGGAGCAGCTCCGGGCCGCGGGGCCCGCGAAGGGGAACGGTCACCGGCCGGCCCCCGTTCGGGCTGCCGGGCGGTACCCCGTTTCCGCGCCCCACGCGGCGCTCGTCACCGGGTTCATGGGGACAGGGAGGCGCCGGGAATCACCCGGCGGACACTCTCCAGGAACTGTGGGGGACCCAGCTCGCCGTAGCCGACGGCACGGACGATGCCCTGCGCGTCCAGCCAGTAGTGGACGGGCAGCGCGTACGCCGACCAGGTGCGCTGCGCCGCTCCCGCCTGGTCGATGCCGACCGGCAGGTCGAGCCGCATGCGGGTGGCGAACTCCGACACCACCGCCGGGCTCTCGTGGACATCGACCAGCACGATCGCCATGCGCGGGCCGAGCTCGTACGAGTAGCCCTCCATGAGCGGCAGCTCGTCCTGACAGTCGGGACACCACGACGCGATGAAGTTGACCCACACCGGTCGGCCCCGCAGCGCGGCCAGGTCGACGGTCCCGCCGCCGAGGCGCGGGAGCACCAGCGACGGCGCGCGATCACCCACCTGGAGCCCGACCGCGGGCGGCGACCCCGACCCGGTGGCGGGCAGCACCCCCGACGATCCCGTGCCCGGCGCGCCACCCGAGCCGGGCGTTCCGGGGAGGCCGGAGCCGGCGGGCGTTGCCGCGGCCGGCGGCGTGCCCGAGAGCGACGACGCGGCCGCCGGTCGGGGGGATGACGGGACGGTGGACGGCGGAGCCCCGGGGGCGAGATCGGGAACGACCACGATCACCCCGGCGAGCACGATCAGCACGACCAGCAGGGCAGCGAGCACGCCCAGGAAGATCGGGGAGCGCATCGGTCGCGAGTGTACGCGCGACGTGCACGGCTCCGCCCTGCGCCCGCTGCTAGGATTGGCACCCCGATGAGCAGCCCACGGTCCGTGCGCCTCCTCCGCCAGCTCGAGCGCCACGTGGTCTCCTCGGTGCTCACCGGCATCGGGGTCATGCTTCTCGCCGCGGGACTCGTCGCCTACGTCTCGCCGCTCGGAGCAAGCGGCGGCGCGCCGGTCGCCACGTCAGGTGGCGCAGGCGGATCGCCTGCCTCGGCGGCCCCACCGCCGTCGGCACCGCCTTCGGTTCAGCCGTCGGCACCGGCGTCGACGGGCCCGTCGTCACCGTCGCCCGCGCCGGCGAGCGCGGTGGCCACCCGCGTGGTGGTCCCCGCCCTGAAGATCGACCTTCCGGTGGTCGCGCCACGGCCGAACGAGAGCTTCCCCCTGTGCAACGTGGCCGAGTACTGGCTCGGTCCCGGCACGGCCCCCACCTACGTGCAGCCGGGGCAGAAGGGGACCACCTACATCTACGCGCACGCCCGGACGGGGATGTTCCTGCCGCTGCTGACCGCCTCGCAGACCGGCAACGGCTCCGGCATGATCGGATACAGCGTCCTGGTCTA
>JAJYEB010000273.1 GCA_021790375.1 Chloroflexota bacterium
CGGCGACCGGGTCGCGCTCGAGCACGTGACCCTGGCGGTCGAGGCCGGCTCCCTGCTGGCGGTCGTGGGGCCCAACGGCGCCGGCAAGAGCACCCTGCTGAAGGTCGTGGCCGGGCTTCTCGCCCCGTGGTCCGGGCGCGTGGAGGTGCTCGCGTCAGGACCGCTTCCCGCCGTCGTCCCAGTGCCCGTGGTCCGGGCGCGTGGAGGTGCTCGGGTCGCACCCCGGGCGCGAGGCGCGGCGGGTCGCCTACGTCCCGCAGGCCGAGCTGGTGGACTGGGCATTCCCGGTGACCGTCGGCGACGTCGTGATGATGGGCCGGTACCCGCGGCTGGGGCCGGTGCGGCGCCCGGGCGCAGACGACCGGCGCGCGGTCGGCGAGGCGCTGCGGCAGGTCAGCATGGAGGAGCACGGCGGGACGCAGATCGGGGCGCTCTCGGGCGGGCAGCGGCGGCGCGTCTTCCTCGCCCGCGCACTCGCCGCGGATCCCGCGCTGTTCCTGCTCGACGAGCCGGTGACGGGGATCGACGCGACGACGCAGGAAGACCTCATGGACATCCTCGAGGCGCAGACCCGGCGCGGCCGGACCGTCGTGGCGACCACGCACGACCTGGCCTGCGCGGCGCAGCGCTTCCACCGCGTGGCGGCGGTCAACCGGACGCTCGTCGCCCAGGGACCCTCGTCGCTCGTGCTCGACCCCGACGTGCTCGCGCAAACCTACGGCGGTCACCTGCTGGTGCTGGGCGGCCAGACCGTGCTCCTCGACGACGCGCACCACCACGATCAGGCGGCACCCGGCGAGCAGCACCACCACGTGGAGGACGAGCGCTGAGATGGACCTCGCCCTGCTGCACGAGCTGCTGATCGCCCCGCTCGCCCACCCCGTGTTCATCCGCGCCCTGGTGGCCGGCATGCTGGTCGGCACCGTCTGCGCGGTGGTCGGGACCTACGTGGTGCTCAAGGGGCTGGCGTTCATCGGCGATGCCGTGAGTCATGCGGCGTTTCCCGGGGTCGTGATCGCGTTCATGCTGAACGGCTCGTTCTACGTGGGTGCCGGGATCGCGGCGATCGGGACCGCGCTCGCGATCGGGTTCGTGAGCCGGCGGACGCGGATCCGCATGGACACCGCGGTCGGCGTGCTGTTCGCGGGCACGTTCGCCCTGGGCATCTTCCTGTACAGCACCATCCAGGGCTACGTCGCGGACCTCTTCGGGTTCCTCTTCGGCGACGTGCTGGCGATCTCGACGGCGGACCTGGTCGGGCTGGTGGTGCTGGGGGGCCTGGTCCTCGCGATCGTCGGGCTGCTGTGGAAGGAGCTCCTCTACGCGACGTTCGACCCGCTCGGCGCCGGCGCATCCGGTCTGCCGGTGGGCACGCTGGAGTATCTCTTCCTCGCGCTCGTGGCGATGACGATCGTGGTGAGCCTGCAGTCGGTGGGGATCATCCTGGTGGTCGCGATGCTCGTGACGCCGGCCGCTACCGCACAGCTGCTGGTGGTGCGCTTCGCCTCGATGATGCGGGTTGCGATTGGCGTGGGCATCGGCGCTGCGGTGGTTGGCCTGTACGTGAGCTACTGGGCCAACGCCGCGAGCGGCGCGACGATCGTGCTGGTCGACACGGCCGCGTTCCTCGCGGCGGCCCTGCTCGGCCCGCGCTCCGGCCTGCGTCGGCGCCGTGCCCGAGAGGCGCAGGCCGCGTGAACGGCCGCGGCGCGGCCTGAGCGGGCGGCAGGCCGATGATCTGGCGGGCCGAGTTCCCCTCGTCGAGCAGCAGGACCGTCTCGTCCGCCCCGGACGCCAACGCCTGCACGGACGCGTTGTGCCCGGTTGCGAGCAAGCTGTTCACCTCGGCACCCGCAGCTCCTCCCGCCTCGCCGAGGCCCATCGACGGCCTACCGCCCGCTCGACCCCGGATGCCTCGAGAGAAGCGCTGCGGAGGCGAGTAGAACCGCGCCCAGCACGAGCAGGATGGAAGCAATCGCTATCGAGGCACGCTACGCACCGGTTGGTGAATCGGGACCTGCCTCCTCGCCCAGTCCAGAGACGATGCGCACTCGGGTTCTTGACGGAGACTAGCATCCGACCCTACCGTACGTGCAATAAACCAACGGCCGGAGTATGTCTGGTGACAGCGACGTACGTGAAGGAGTGGCTCGGGTTGCTCGCCGAGGGGCGGCAGACCATCACTGCCGCCGAACTCGTGCAGAAGCTCGACGTCTCGCCCGAGGCGGCGGAGATGGCCATCCAGCGGGCCCAGCAGGCCGGCTGGCTGTTCAGTCCCGTGCGAGGTCTCTACGTGGTCGTGCCCCCCGAGTACCGCTCGTGGGGAGTGATCCCCGGCGAGCGGTTCATCGACGCCGCGATGCGGCACCTGCACGTCGGCTACTACGTCGGCTACCTGAGCGCCGCCGCCCACCACGGTGCCTCCCACCAGGCCGCGCAGGTGTTCCAGGTCGTCGTCGACCACCGCCTGCGGGATCGGGAGATCGGCGGCCTGCGGCTTCGCTACTACTACAGCACGCGGGTCAGCCGGAGCGCCGCCACGACCGTGCGCGGCGAGCACGGCCGCTGGCGGGTCTCCACGCCTGAGGCGACCCTGCTCGACCTTCTCGAGCACCCGGAGCGCGGCGGCGGAATCGGCAACGTCATGACGGTCGCCCGGTCGCTCCCGCTCGACGCAGGAGATCTCGCCGACGCGGCGGCCGATCGCGGGCCAACCGCGGCACGGCGGGCGGGATGGGTCATCGCGCGCGTTCGGTCGGACGTCGATACGGCGCGCCTGGCGAAGCTTGCGAAGTCCGGCGCCGGCGCGCCGAGCCCTCTCGATGCGCGCGGCCCTGGACAGGGGCCCGTCGACCGGCGGTGGTGGATCCGCGAGAACGCGGGCGCGGAGGCGGATCGGTGATACCGGTCGAGGCCATCACGGCCTGGCGGGCGTGTAAGCCGTGGCGCGACGATCGGCAAGTCGCGCAGGACCTCCTCCTGTCGGCCCTCGCCATCGAGATCGCGTCCGACCCGCTGACCGGTCCGTCGCTTGTGTGGCGCGGCGGCACCTGCCTGCACCAGCTCCATCTCGCGGCGCCGGCACGCTACAGCGAGGATCTCGACTATGTCCTGCTCGCGGGCACGGCCCGCTACCGCGACCTGGACGCGGCGTTCGCCCGGATCGCGGGGCGGCTCGACGTCTCCCTCCGCGGCGATCCGGTCCATGAGCCCACGCGCTACAGGGCGTTCGTGCGTGCCGCCGTGGCCGGCCTCGCACCGGTTGAGCTCGAAGTTGAGATCAACAGCGCGGACGCGGCGCCGGCCCTCGATCTGGTGGCTCCGCGCCTCGCTGTGGACGTGCCGGCGTGGTACGAGGGCGAGGCGGCGGTCACGACCTACCAGGCGCCGGAGCTGGCGGGGACGAAGTTCCGGGCGCTCTCGCAGCGCCGCAAGGGGCGCGACCTGTGGGACCTCGACCTCGCCCGCAGCGAGCTCCGGATCGCCGACGGCGAGCTCGCCGTGGCCGCCGCGCACTACCTGCGCCACGAGCGGATCTCGCCGACGCAGTTCCGCGCGCGGCTCGCCAGCCACGTCACGACGAGCGAGTTCCTCACGGATCTCGATCCGCTCCTGGTGGCGGGCCTCGGCAGCTACGACGCGGCCGAGGTGGCCCGGCGCGTGATCGTCTG
>JAJYEB010000274.1 GCA_021790375.1 Chloroflexota bacterium
GGCCTCCGTCGCCGGCGCGTGTCGCGCGGCCGGCCGACCCTCGCGCTGCTGTGCGCGGTCGAGCCGCTCGAGGAACGGACGGGCGCCCAGGCGCTCCAGGATGGCCCGGGACGACGCCACGGCCGCTTCGACGTCGGGGTCTGCGGGGTCCAGCAGCAGAGCCATGTCGATGCCGGCCAGTGCCTCGTCCCAGGGCAGGCCCAGATCGCGCCAGCGCCGCAGGGCATCCCGGTACCCGGCCAGCGCCTCCGTCGGCCGGCCGTCCAGGGCGGCCAGCCCGGCCCGCAGGACCGTGCGGTCGGCCTCGATCGCCGGGCCGTGGAGCCCTGTGGCATCGAGCGCCGCCAGGTCTGCCGCGGCGCCCTGCGCGTCGCCCATCCACAGCGCGGCCCGCGCCGCGCGGGAGAGTGCGTCCCACTGGTGCTCGCTGCTCAACTCGGTCACGCGGTGCCACGCCTGCCGGCCGTCGGCGTCGCGGCCGTCGGAGAACGCGGCGATTCCGCGGGCGAGTTCGAGGGTCGTGTGCAGGGTCGGTTCCTCGGATGTGCCCACCAAGCTGGCAAGCTCCTCGAGGAGATGCTCGACGGCCTCGCCACGGGCGGCGCGGACGTACACCGCGGTCTGCAGCAGGATCGTCCGGCCGGAGACCTCGTGGTCGGCCGCCAGCTCGGCCTCGAGTTCGCCGAGTGCCCAGGCCCAGTCGCCCGTCCGTAGCGCATCCTCCACACCGTTGACGAGCAGCACCACGGCCTTGTCGCGCTCCCCCAGTCGTCGCGCGAGCGTCAGCCCATCCCGCACGGTCGCGAGCGCGGCGCGCGGGTCCCGGCCTGCCTCGATGCTGGTCCGGTTGATCTGGCCGCGCAGCTGCGTCGGCCCGAGCCCGCGCGCCTCGGCCAGCGACTGACCGCCCAGCAGGACCGCCAGGCCCTCGGTGGCCCGGCCGATGTAGGCCAGGGACGTCCCCTTGGTGACCAGGGTGTCCGCGACAATCGCCCCCAAGTCGGCGCGCTCGGCCGCCTCGAGGACGCGGTCGGACACCTCGATCGCCCGGTGGTGGTCGTCGGTGAACATGTAGGCGCGGGCGAGTTGGCCGCCGAGCGCCATGACGGCGGGCTCGTCCGGCAGGTCGGCGAACTCGGCCTCAGCCGCCTCGAGAACGCGCAGCGCATCGGCGGTCTGATAGGCGGACAGCAGTGCGCCCCCCAGGGCCGCGGCGGCGCGGGCCACGGCCCGCCGGTCGCCGAGGGCGCGCTGTGCGTCGAGCGCCGCCCGCAGGTGCCGCTCGGCCGCCTCGTGGCGCGCCGCCGCGGATGCGGCATCGCCGGCGCGCTCGTGCAGCTCGGCCGCCTCCGAGGGGTCCGGCGTGACGGTGAGCGCCTGCTCCAGGAACGCCAACGACTGCTCGTGCGAACCCAGGGCGACCGCCCGATCGGCGGCGCCCCGCAGTGCCACCCGCGCCTGGGCAGCCAGGGCATCGGCCTCCGCGCCCTCCGCGGCGTTGGCATGGGCCGCGAGGTAGTGCCCCGCGAGCGCGCCGGCCAGCTCGTCGGTCCCCACGCTCTCGAAGAACCGGGCCGCCGCCAGGTGGCGAACCTTCCGGTCGGCGCGGGCGAGCGTGTTGTATGCGACCTCCCGGATCAGCGCCTGCACGAAGGCGTAGCTGCCTTGCTCCGGCGAGCGCGGATCAACCTCGAGGACGAGCAACTCGCGCCGCACGAGCGCGCGCAGGCGTGGCTCGAGCTCGGCCGTGGGCAGGCTCGACACCGCCGCGAGTGCCGCGAGCGTGAAGCTCTGCCCCAGCACCGCCGCGTCGGACACGAGGGCCCGGTCATCCGCAGGGAGTGCATCGAGGCGGGAGGCGATGAGCGCGGTGAGCGTCTCGGGGACCGCCAGGGTGGCCAGGTCGCCGACCGGTCGGTACACGCCGTCGGCCAGCTCGAGGCTGCCGTTGGCGACCAGCATCCGCACGGTCTCGACCGCGTAGAGCGGGACGCCATCGGCCCGGCCGACGATCGCACGCACCGCCGACTCCGGTAGCCCGGGGACGAGGCCCGCAAGCAGTTCCCGCATCGCGGGCTCCGGGAGGGGGTCGAGATACTGGCTCGTGAAGTTGCGCTTGCCGGCGCCCCACGTGGGCCGGCGCTCCAGCAGTTCCGGACGGGCGAGGGTGAGGACGTAGATCGGGACACCCTTTGACCACTCCAGGAGGTGGTCGACGAAGTCGAGGAGGCCGGGGTCGGCGAAATGGAAGTCCTCGAAGACCAGCACCACCGGCCCGGAGGCCGCGAGGCGCTCGAAGAAGGTCCGCCATGCTCCGAACAGCTGCTCCGGGGCGACGCCAGACTCCACGCCCAGCAGGGCGAGCAGCGCCGGCTCGATCCAGCGCCGCTCGTCGGGATCGGGAACGTGCGCCGCTACCGCCTCGGCGATCTTCGCCCGGGTGGTCCGCTCGTCAGCGTCCTCGCGCAGGCCGACGCGTTCGCGGATCATCTCGCCGAGGGCCCAGAAGGTGATCCCTTCCCCGTACGCCGGGCTCCGTCCGTCGTGCCACCAGACCCGCTCCACGAGCCCGTCGACGTACTTGAGGAACTCCCAGGCGAGGCGGCTCTTGCCGATGCCCGCAGGACCCACGACCGAGATCAGGCGCACCCGCTTCTCCCGGCTGGTGGCGTGGAACAGGTCCTTGAGCAACCGCAGCTCGTCGGCGCGGCCCACGAACGGGGCCTCGAGCGCCTCGCTCCGGTTCCGCCCGCCGCGCTCCGCCACCACGCGCAGGGCACGCCAGGCAGGCACCGGCAGCGCCTTGCCCTTGAGGGACTGCTCGCCGACGGGCTCGAAGACGATGGAGCGCGACGCCGCCCGCTGCGTCGGTTCGCCGACCAGGACGGCACCTGGCGCTGCCGCCGACTGCAGCCGGGAAGCGGTGTTGACGAGATCGCCTGCCACCATCCCCTGGCCCTGCGCCCCAAGGGTGACCGCGGCCTCGCCGGTGAGCACCCCGGCCCGCGCCTGCACCGCGGGGCCCAGGGCGTGCACCGCGTCGACCAGGGCGAGCGCCGCGCGCACCGCTCGCTCGGCGTCGTCCTCCCGGGCGGTCGGCGCGCCCCAGACGGCCATCACGGCGTCGCCGATGAACTTCTCGACCGTCCCGCCGTGGCGCTCGATGACGTCCCGGGCGAGCTCGAAGTAGCGCGAGAGCATCTCGCGCGTCTCCTCCGAGTCCCAGCCCTCCGCCAGACCGGTGAAACCGACCAGATCGACGAAGAGGACCGACACGAGACGGCGTTCGGCGACCGGCGTATTCGGAGCTGACGAGGCTGACCCGTTGGCAGACGGTGCGGGAGCCGGTGCCGGACCGCCGACGGCGGGCGCGGCGGTCCTCGGGGCAGCGGCGGCGAGCGGGGTGGCGCACTCGGCGCAGAACTTCGCCGTCGCCGGATTGGCGGTACCGCAGGCGGGGCAGACCTGGGCGAGCCGGGACGCGCACTCGGTGCAGAACTTCGCGCCGACCGGGTTCTCCGTGCCGCAGTTCGAACAGATCACCGCCCGCCTCACCCTTATGCGTGCGTGGAGGGTACCCGAACTCTCCGTGGCGTGGAGTGGGCGGTTTCGGGGCCTCCCGTGGCGGCACGGACC
>JAJYEB010000275.1 GCA_021790375.1 Chloroflexota bacterium
TCTGAATGGGGCTATAGCTCAGCTGGGAGAGCACCTGCATGGCATGCAGGGGGTCCGGGGTTCGAGTCCCCGTAGCTCCACCATCCTCCCCCGGTTCCCTCCACGTCGTCTGTCGTCCTCCCGGGTCCTCCGACGAAGAAGACGTCGTCGTCGTCGCCCTCCGTCCGTCCATCGGCGCGGCGCGGGCGTATCGGAGTCCCTGGTGGTGCCGACGCCATGACCGGCTCCGCGCCCGGACGGGTCGCTCCCGGCAGGCTCGCCGCCCGAGGTCGTGGACCATCCAGACGTTCGGGCCGTGGTCGGGCAGCCCGTCGTCCTTGCCGGCGTGAGGACAGCGCCCAGCCGAGAACGCGCGACCGCGCGCGGCCGAGGCGTGCCGCCCCGCTTCCGCGGCATCGGGGCGCCCGACATGCTCGGCTACACTTACCGCGCGCCCCGAGCCATCACCTGCGGGGTTGCCGTCGTGCCTGGAGAGGTTCCCGTGTCCGTCTCGAACAGAAGCCGCATCGACCGCTACGACCCCGCGGCTGTCGAGCCCCGATGGCAGGCGCGCTGGGCCGAGCTCGGCCTCCACCGGACGGACCTGCACGACACGTCGCGCCCACGCTACTACCTGCTGACCATGTACCCGTACCCGTCCGGGGACCTGCACATCGGGCACTGGTACATCGTCACGCCGACCGACGCCCTGGCCCGGTACCGGCGGATGAACGGGCTCAACGTCTTCTTCCCGATCGGCTTCGACGCGTTCGGGCTGCCGGCGGAGAACGCCGCCATCCGGAATCGTGTCAACCCGCGCGACTGGACGATGCGCAACATCGAGAACATGCGCCGCCAGTTCCGGACGATGGGCGCGACGTTCGACTGGAGCGCCGAGGTCGTCACCTGCGACCCGGAGTACTACCGCTGGAACCAGTGGTTCTTCCTCCGTTTCCTCGAGAAGCGCCTCGCCTACCGGGCGAAGTCGGCGGTCGACTGGTGCCCGAACGACGGGACGCTCGCCCGCGAGCAGGTCGAGGGAACGGATCGCCATTGCTGGCGCTGTGGCGCGAGGGTCGAGAAGCGCGAGCTGGACCAGTGGTACCTGCGGGTCACCGAATACGCCGACGAACTGCTCGACTTCAGCGAGGTCAGGTTCCCCGAACCCGTCCGGATCATGCAGACGAACTGGATCGGGCGGTCCGAGGGCGCGGAGGTCACCTTCACCGTCGCCCCCGACGACGTCCAGCCGGGCGGCCAGCCCCTCAGCGTGTTCACGACCCGTCCGGACACGCTGTTCGGCGCGACGTTCATGGTGCTGGCGCCCGAGCACCCGCTGGTCGCCGCGCTGACGCACGCGGACCGGGGCGCCGAGGTCGAGGCGTACGTGTCGCAGGCCGAGCGCGAGACCGAGATCGAGCGGCTGTCCACGGAGCGCGAGAAGACGGGCGTGTTCACCGGGTCCTTCGCGGTCAACCCGGTCAACGGCGAGCGGATCCCGATCTGGGTCGCCGACTACGTCCTGGCGGGATACGGGACGGGCGCGATCATGGCCGTCCCCGCGCACGACGAGCGGGACTACGCGTTCGCGGTCAGGTTCGGGCTGCCGATCCGCCAGGTGATCGCGCCGGCGGACCCCGTCGAAGCAGCGCGCGTCGCAGAGATGGTGGCGGCGGGGGCGAAGGGCGGCGCGGCGTTCGTCGCGCACTCGGACGACGAGGTCATGGTCAACAGCGGCCCGTACAGCGGTCGCTCGGCGAAGCAGGGCTTCGACGCGATCGTCGCGGACCTGGAGGCGCGCGGCGTCGGCGAGCGCGCGGTCACGTACCGACTGCGCGACTGGCTGATCAGCCGGCAGCGCTACTGGGGCACGCCGATTCCGGTCATCCACTGTGAGCGCTGCGGGATCGTCCCGGTGCCCGACGACGAGCTGCCGGTGCTGCTGCCGCCGACCGTCGACTACGCGGGCAGCGGCGTGAACCCGCTGACGAAGGACGAGGCCTTCCTGAACGTCACCTGCCCCCGCTGCGGCGGGCCGGGCAGGCGCGAGACCGACACGCTCGACACCTTCATGGACTCGTCCTGGTACTGGTATCGCTACCTGTCCCCGCACAAGGACGACGCCCCGATCGACCGGGCGCTCGTGCACGGGTGGACGCCGGTGGAGCAGTACACCGGGGGCGCCGAGCACGCCGTCATGCACCTGCTCTACGCGCGTGAGTTCACGAAGATGATGCGCGACATCGGGCTCGTCGATCAGAACGAGCCCTGGAAGCGGGTCTTCAACCAGGGCCAGATCCTGGGCGCCGACGGCGAGCGCATGTCGAAGAGCCGGGGCAATGTGCAGGACCCCGACGAGCTGGTGGCGCGCTACGGCGCCGACACCGTCCGGCTGTTCCTGATGTTCATGGGCCCCTGGGACCAGGGCGGTCCGTGGAGCTCGACCGGCATCGGCGGCATCAGTCGATTCCTCGGGCGCGTGTGGACCGCCGTGCTCGACCCGGCCGGCGTCGAGGCCGGCGATCCCGACGCGGGCAGGCTGCCGGCGGGCGACACGGCGGCGGACGCGGAACGCGCGCTGCGGGTCGCGGCGCACCGGACCCTGAAGGTCGTGACAGGCGAGTTCGAGGGCTACCGCTTCAACACGATGGTGGCACACCTCATGGAGCTGACCAACGTGCTGATGCGCTACCGCGGCACGGAGGTGGCGGGCGGACCGGCCTGGAACGAGGCCGTCGACCTGCTGCTCCACATGCTGGCGCCGTCGGCGCCGCACGTCTCCGAGGAGCTGTGGTCACGCGTGCTCGAGGCGCGGGGGGAGCCGTGGCGCTCGATCCACACCGAGCCGTGGCCGGCGTGGGACGCGGCGCTGGTCGCCGAGGAGCTGGTCGAGCTGCCGGTGCAGGTCAACGGCAAGCTGCGCGACCGGGTGCAGGTGCCGGCGGGGCTGTCACCGACCGAGATCGAGGCGATCGTGCTCGAGCGCGAGAAGATCCGCGCGATCCTCGCCGATCGCAAGCCCGACCGCGTGATCCAGGTCCCGGGCCGTCTCGTCAACATCGTCGTCCGGTAGAACGCCCATCGCATCCCGGCCCGGAGGTTGGCGTCCCTACCTGCGCGCCAGGCCGGGCCGCCGCGTCCTGACCCACACCTGGGCGTGTCGCGCCCGGACCTGCGCGCCAGGCCGCCAGTCCTGACCCACACCTGGGCGTGTCGCGCCCGGACCTGCGTGCCAGGCCGCCAGTCCTGACCCACACCTGGGCGTGTCGCGCCCGGACCTGCGCGCCAGGCCGGGCCGCCAGTCCTGACCCACACCTACTGCCAGATTCTCGCCATATGTCGACTATGCACGTCCGTCGGAAGGCGGATCGCCGGAGACTTGTCCGGATCGAGGGAGACGGGGCAGAATCGACGAGTTGCGCAGCCTGACGGGGGCCGGAACGACGATTCTCGAAGGCACCCTGCTGGGAGCGTCCAGCGGCGCCCCCGTCGGACGTGCGTACTCGACGCTCGACGAGAATGTGGCAGCAAGCCGGCGAGGGGCCCGGAAGGGTCGTCAGGCGCGGACTACTCGAGCGGCTCGCCGATGCCGCTCTCGACCAGCTCGCGGAGCGCCTCGATCGCTGCCTGCTCGTCCTCGCCGTTCGCGGACAGCC
>JAJYEB010000276.1 GCA_021790375.1 Chloroflexota bacterium
ACGAAGAGGTCGAGGCGATCAGCCGGGGCGTGGCGGCGTGACGGCGACCGCGGTGACGCGTTGCCGGTCGGGCGGCGCGGCGTGACCGGGGGACACGGCGGCGTGGCGGCAGGCGCCGCACGCCGCCTGACGGAGGAGGAGAAGCTCCGCATCGGCACGGAGATCCAGCGCCGGGTGGGGGTCAAGACCTCGCGTGACGAACCGCTGGCCCGCTTCACCACCATGCGCGTGGGCGGCCCGGCGGACCTGTTCGCGGTGGCGCACAACCTCTTCGAGCTGCGCGGGCTCGCCCGGTTCGCCCGCACCCGTGACCTGCCGGTGTTCCTGCTGGGCCGCGGGTCGGACCTCGTGATCTCCGATCGCGGAATCGGGGGCCTGGTGATCCAGGTCCGCGCGGAGGGCACCCGCGTGGCGGGGAGCCGGATCACGGCCGAGGCGGGGGTCCAGATGGCGCGGCTGGCCACGATCGCGAAGGACTCCGGGCTCTCCGGGGTGGAGTTCGCGCTTGCCATTCCCGGGACCGTCGGCGGGGCGGTGTGGGCGAACGCCGGTGCCCACGGGTCGGATGTGCGGGGGGTGCTGGCTGAGGCCAGCGTGATCTCGGGAGCGGATGGAACCGAGACCGTCCTCGACCCGGCGGGCCTGGGACTGGCGTACCGGGACAGCAGGCTCAAGCATCGCGGCGAGGGGTTCCCGGACCTCGTGACGTGGGCGGCCTTCGACCTCGTCCCGGCGGACCCGGCGGCGATCTCAGCCCGGCTCGACGAGATCCGCCGGTGGAGGCGCACCCACCAGCCGCTGGGGCTCCCGTCTGCGGGGAGCGTGTTCCGCAACCCCGACCAGGGGCCCTCGGCGGGCGAGCTGATCGACCGGGCCGGGCTCAAGGGACGCCGGGTGGGCGGCGCGAGCGTGAGCCAGATGCACGCGAACTTCATCGTGAACGACGGGCACGGCACGGCCGCCGACGTCCGCCGCCTGGCCGCGCTGGTCCGGCACGAGGTGGCCGAGCGGTTCGGGGTCGTGCTGCGGCCGGAGGTCGTGTTCGCGGGCGACTGGTCGGGCTGGGAGGAGGGCGACGCGTGACCGACGTTCCGCTTCTCCCCGTCGCGGTGCTGCTGGGCGGCCCTTCGGCCGAGCACGACGTCTCGCTGGTGTCCGGCCGGGCCATCGCCGCCGCCCTGGCCGGTGCGGGACATCCCGTCGAAGGCTGGCTGATCGGGCTCGACGGAACGTGGTGGCGGCTGCCCCACCCCGCGCTCGACCGGTCCATCCCTCCCGTCGCCTACGACGACCCGCGAGCGCTCGGCGCGGAGGGCCCCGTGGCGGCGGCCCGCGCACTGGACACGCTGGCCGCCCGGGTGCCCGCGCCCCTCGTGTTCATCGCGCTGCACGGCCCGTACGGCGAGGACGGCACGGTCCAGGCCCTGTGCGAGGCGGCGGGCCTCGTGCACACCGGCGCGGGGGTGGCGGCGTCGGCCGTGGGCATGGACAAGAGCCTCTTCAAGCGGCTCGCCGGGGCGCTCGGCCTCCCGGTGGTTCCCTGGCGGGACGTGACCCTGGCCGCCCTCGAGGCCGACCGCGCCGGGGCGCTGGCCGGTCTCACGGCGTTCGCCCGCTCGCTGCCGGATCCCCGGCTCATGATCAAGCCGGCACGGCTCGGCTCGAGCGTGGGGATGACCATCGTCCACCACCCGGACGACCCGGCCGAGCTGGCCGCCGCGCTGGACAAGGCGTTCCGGTTCGACGACCGCGCGCTCGCCGAGGCGTACCTCGACCACCCGCGCGAGCTCGAGATGGCGGTGCTCGGCAACGGGGCGGAGGACCTGGAGAGCCACGGACCCGGCGAGGTATTCCCCGGCCACGAGTTCTACGACTACGTGGCGAAGTACTCGGCGGGCGTCTCGCGGACGTCCGGGAGGGCGGAGGTCCCGGTCGCGCTGCGCGAACGGATCCACGCCGTGGCGCGCCAGGCGTTCCTGGCGATCGGCTGCGAGGGCTTCGCCCGCGTCGACTTCCTGCTCGACGGGGAGCAGCTGTACCTGAACGAGATCAACACCATCCCGGGATTCACGCCGATCAGCCTCTTCCCGATCGTGTGCGCGGCGGACGGCCGCGATTTCGCCGGCCTCTGCCGCCACATCCTGGCGCTGGCCCTCGACCGCGAGCGGCGCCGGCCCGGACGCGGCCTGTCCAGGGCGGACCTGCCGTGACGGCCGCGCCGTCCTCGCGGGCGCGCTCGCACGCCGCGTCGCGCGGGGGTCCGCGGTGACGCTCCCGATCCGCCGGGCGGCCCGCCGCCGGTCTCCCGGCGTCCGGCGCGCGTCGGCCGGGTTCCCGGCCCGGCGGATTGCCGCGGCCGTGGTGGCCGTGGCCGCGCTGGCCGCGATCTACGGCGCCGCCGCGTCGCCCGCGTTCGACCTGCGCCGGCTCGACGTGCAGGGCGCCCGGTACACGTCGGTCGCCGCGGTGGACGCCGCGCTCGGGCTCGACGCCTCCGCGCATCCCAACCTGTTCTCGCTCGACACGGCCCGGGCGCGGCAGTCGCTGCTCGCCCTGCCGGCCGTCACCGACGCCCGGCTCAGCGTGGACCTGCCGGACCGGCTCGTCGTCCGGATCGTGGAGCGCCAGCCCATCCTGGTCTGGGCCGCCGCGGACCAGCGCTGGCTGGTGGACGTGGAGGGGGTCGTGATCGGCCCCGCGGTTGCCGGCGATCCGTCCACGGCGGGATTGCCCGTCTTCGCCGACGACCGGAGCGGCCGGAGCCCGCTCGCGCCGGGCGCCTCGATCGACGCCACCGACCTCGCGGTGGCCCGCCGCCTGGGCGCGCTCACGCCCCAGCTCCTGGGAAGCCGCGCCGCCGGCCTGTCGTTCGAGATCAACAACACCGACGGGTTCACGGTCGCCGCCGTGCCGAAGAGCTGGCTCGCGATCTTCGGCATGTACACCAGCACGCTCCGCTCGCCCGACCTGATCCCGGCCCAGGTCCAGTGCCTGCGCAGCCTGCTCGCGCAGGTCGGCGAACGGAAGGTGAGCACCGTGTACCTGTTCCCGGAGGGCGACCAGTGCGGGACCTTCACGAGCGGGTCATGATGGCGCGTGCGGGCGGATCCTGGCGGCTGCCGCGCACCCGCCTTGCCGCATCTGCGCAGGGTCGAGTAGCCTTGCCGTGTCCGATTGCGAGGAGGTGGGGACAACGTGTGGATCCCGCTGGCGGGGCTGCTCGTCGGCGTGCTGCTGGCCCTCGTCCTCCGCATCAACGTCAGCTTCGAGCTCGCCCGGTATTCGGCGGTCGCGATCCTGGCGGCGCTGGACTCGGTGCTGGGGGCGATCCGGGCGGAGCTGGATGGCAGCTACGACAACCGGATCTTCATCTCGGGGTTCGTCGTGAACGCCCTCGTGGCGGTCCTGCTCACGTTCGTGGGCGACCGGCTGGGCCTGGACCTGTACCTTGTGGCACTCATCACGTTCGGCCTGCGGATCTTCCAGAACGTCGCCCTGATCCGGCGGCACTTCCTCTAGGCCGGGCGGCAGCTCCGATGAAGGGATAGGGCGTGGAGCGAGAAGCGGTCATCGCCGCCATCGATGTCGGCACCAGCAAGGTCGTTGCGCTGATCGCGGAGATCAGCACCGACGG
>JAJYEB010000277.1 GCA_021790375.1 Chloroflexota bacterium
ATCCTTCGGGGACCTCATGGTCGCGAGCGGGCGCGACGTCTGGACGCTCGGCAACGAGGTCGATCACTTCCGCTTCTGAGCTACCGCGGGCTGCCCACGGGAGCACTCGCAGGTGTCCCATCAACATCTTCCAACACTTGCTGCCGCACTCAGCCTCCTCTGTCCCCCCGGACGCGTGAGGCCCCACGTGGATCAGTCCCTCCAGTCGCTCGACGGCCACCATACCCACCAGATGCGGCAGCACGCTCGCCGGTTCAATCTTCGCCGAAGCGGACTGTCGGACTGATCGCGACCGCGATCAACGCCCCGTTGGTTCGGCAAACGGGCACGCTCCCCACTCGGTCTGCGACGTCACCACCATCAGCACCTCCTGCCGGACAGGATCCCCACTCCTGCCGCACAGGAGGTCCACCTCCTGCCGGACTGGGTGTGGGTGGAGCAGTGGTGGCCGATAGTGTCGGCGCCGTCCCAAGGGGAGGCTGGGGCGAGTCGCTCTTGACTGGCGCGCAACGCACTCTACGCTTGCTGCGTCGGTCTCTTGCGTCGAGGATCGTGGCGGTGCACTGGCAGGCGGCACGGCGGGCGACGATCGCTCTGATCGTCCTGCTCCTGTCAGTGACCACGTCCGGCTGCGCCTCGGGGTCGCCGATCTCAGCCACCGCCGTCCCGGTCACCACGTTCGTGCCCGCGTCCCTGGTGGCGTCCGACAGCGAGCACCTCGTGCTCGTCGGTGCGACCGGCGACGCGACGGGGACCGGCGTCGTGGCCAGGAGCACCGACGGTGGCACCCACTGGTCGTACGCGCCCCTCAACGAACCTGCGCTCGACTACGTGACCGCCTCGGGCCGTACGGTGTGGGCGACGACGGTCTGCGCCAATCCGACCGTGACGCCCTGTGAGGACCACGTCCTCGCGAGCGCCGACGACGGTGCCACCTGGCGGCGGGTCGCGGGTGGGCTGTGGCTCTACCACCCCACGCTCGACGGCGCGCACGTGCGCGCCCTCACGCCGCTCGATCTCTCGGGGCCGGCGACCCTCAATCTGTCGGTGGATGGCGGCGCAACCTGGATGCAGACGACGGCGCCCTGCCGGCGCGGCGCCTGGGGGGCGCTGGCGGTCGAGTTCATCGGTGCGCAGGCCTGGGCGGCCTGCGTCGGCGACACGAGCCTGGGGCAAGAGGTCAAGGAGATCCTCTACAGCGCCGATGGCGGCAGCTCCTGGCAGGTGCAGGCCTCGAACGCCGTGGGCGCAGGACAGCCCGCACCGATCGGCGACGTGCCCCTGTCAGGACAACTCTTCGGCATCTCGGTGCGCCCGGACGGGCACGGCTGGCTCTGGACCGACCGTGCGCTGTGGGGGACGGCCGACGGCGGACGGACCTGGACCCCCCTCGCCTTCGTCGCGCCCAACGGTGATCGCTACGTGGTCGCGGCGGCACTCCTCGATGATCGCAGTGGCTTCGCGCTCGTCCGCGACAGTCGGGCGTCTGCGGTGGAGGTCGAACGCACCAGCGACGGGGGCCGCAGCTGGCACCCGGTCGCCTCCTGGCCGCTGCCGCAGACGACGGCTCCGCCGACCCCGAGCCCCAACTGCCCGCGGGAGACGCCGCTTCCCCTTGGACCTGACGCGCAGCAGGCTGCCCTCGCCGCGGTGGAGGCGAGCATCCCCACGATCTATACGAACATCGACCCGCGCGGCCACCGGATCACTGGCGCCTGGCCGGCGGCTTCGCGTCCCAACGATCCGCTCTCTCGCATACCTGGATCGCTGTGTGGCCAGCTGGTGGGCGAGCGGACCTACATCGTCACGCTGTTGTTCCCCGCGATGCTGCCCAGCGCGGATCTGTCCCAGGGACAGGACTTCGTCGCCGACTTCAGCAGCGGCTGGCGGGTGTGGTTCGTGTATCACTGAGCGCTGATCCATCTCCGCTGCCAGTTGGCTGAACGCCGTGCTCCGAGAGGCACGCGTGACGAACGCCGTCCCGGTTCGACATGAGGCCGTTCTGGGTACTCCGGACTCGCGCATCGTGCGCCGGCCCTGGCAGTGCGCACCATCCGAGCTGGGGTCGTTCGCGCTACTCCCCCCGCAGGATCGCGGCGGGCACGGCGCGCCGGACGAGCACAGCCGGGCCCACCGCCGCAGCCAGCGTGGCCAGGAGCGCGGCGCCGATCGCGGCCGCCACGCCGAGCTCGATGGGACCCGCCGCCGCCTGCAGCACCCGCGCCACGCCGAGCGTGACGAGCGCGCCCACGATCCCGCCCAACAGTCCGATGGTGAGCGCCTGGACGACCAGGAAGCGCACGATCAGCCGGGGTGACCAGCCGATCGCCCGTAGCGTGGCGAATGCGGCTTCCCTGCGCAGGTAGCCCAGGCTCACGATCTCGCCCGCGGCGAGGGCGCCGACGCCCAGCGTGAGCGCGGCGATCGCGACATGGAAGGGTCGCACCTGAGCGGCCAGGTACACCCCGAGCACGGTGGTGTCGAGACGGCCGTTGAACCCGACCGCGACGAGCGTCACCGATCCCACGAGCAGCGCGCCGAGCGCGACCGCGACGACACCGAGCGCGGTCTCCACGCGACGTGGCCCGAAGAGATCCCGGACCGCCAGCCAGGTCAGCCAGCGGATCGGTCGGCTGCGATGGGCGGGCTCCAGGCCTGCCAGTCCCCCGATCGGCGGGCCCCGCAGGACGAGCATCGCGGGGGCGAGCCCCGCGATGCCGGCCACGAGGAGCGAGAGCGGCACCGCGCCGGCCAGCTGCCAGGGGGTGAGGATGAGCCCGAGCGGGAGGAGCGCCAGCGTCACGGCGGTCGCCACGATCCCCACGGCGACCCCGAGCATGAGCATCTCGGTCTCGACGAGCCAGGCGATGCGCGGGCCAGACCAGCCGACGGCGCGCAGGGTTGCCAGCTCGGGCGCGCGCTGGCGCACCGCCACGTAGGCGGTATCGGCCACCAGGAGCACCGCGCCGAGCAGGACGAGCGCGAAGAGGGCGAGGTCCTCGGCCGAGACGGCCTCCACGAACCCCACCGCCACGCCCTTCTTCGACCAGCCCTCGCTGACCGTCAGGGCCGGTCGGCCGAACTGGCCCGCGGGCAGGTCCACGAGCACGGTGCGCGGCGAGGCGCCCTTCACCACGTCGACCTGCAGCCCGGTGGCGTCCTCGATCTCGGCGGCGACCGCGGCCAGGCGTGCCTCCGACGCCGACCCTGGCGTCTCGACGCCGGCGACCTTCACCCGGATCGCGCTGATGAACGCGGCCCCTGGGGCATTCGTGAAGCGGCTGGGATCCGACAGCCAGGCGGCGCCGGCGAGCGTGGTGAGCACGAGCGGTGGGCTGTTGACGTAGGAGGCGAGCGAGCGGGTGGGCCCGAGCGTCTGCCCGTGGGGGAGCGTGACCTGTGGCAGCCCGTAGGTCTCGAGGCGCCCACCCGCCAGGGGGTTGAAGCCCGGCACGCAGTCGGGGTTGTACTCGCCCACGGGCGCCCAGCGGCTGAACAGCTCCCCGCGCGGTACCTGGTCCTCCCGGCTGACCTGCCGGAACCAGTCGCCGGACGCCTCGACCGGGGCGAGGTTCTGGAGCTGGCCGTTGGGCTGCCGCACGACGGCGCTGT
>JAJYEB010000278.1 GCA_021790375.1 Chloroflexota bacterium
GAGCTGCTCCGCGCACGACTGCTGGCCGACGTCAGCATCAGCGCCCACCCGGACGATGCCACCCTGAGCGTGGTGGTGGCCGAGGAGCACGAGGGTTCGGCCCTGTACGTCATGTACCGCTGGGGCGCCGAGCTCGAGTTCGACGTTCCGCTGGTCCAGGGCTGAGGCCTTCCGGCTCGATCCCCAGCGGCAGCACGACCGCCGCGACCAGGTGATAGAACGCGACGGTCAGAACGAGGTCGATGAGCTGGACGGGCGAGAGCACGCCCTGGAGACTCGCGATGGTCCCGGGCGCCGCCGAGCGAGTGCGGGCGACCTCGTCCGCGTAGGCGAGGACGGCACGCTCGGCCGCGTCAAATACGCCCCCCGGCGCCGTCTGCCAGCGCCGAACCGCTGACAGCTGCTCGTCGGTCACCCCGGCCCGGCGAGCCGCGGGCAGGTGGTGCGCCAGCTCGTACGGAACGTCCAGGACGTACCCGGTGGCCACGATCGCGAGCTCGCGAAGCCGAGGGTCCAGCGACGATTCGTCCCGTACGTAGTGGGAGAGTCGGTAGTAGGCGCGCAGCGCCGCCGGGGCACCGGCCAGCGCGCGGTGCAGGTCCAGCACCTTGCCGCGTGCCGTGCCGATCTCACCAAACAGGGCCCCCAGGCCCTCCGGGTCCGGCGCACCCGGAGCCGGAGGATCGACGTATTGCACCCGCGCCACGGGACGCACCTCCTCGGCCCAGAGCATAGCGGGGCTTGACCGGGGCCCCAAGCTCAGATCGGGCAGTCGATCTGACGGGATGGCGGACCGGTCTGCCGGACGGACACGCGGCAGGGGAGGGAACGATGCGGGCCAGGGACGAGCACGCGGCGAAACACGGCCCATTGCGCGAGCGCCTGCGCGTGAAGCCGGGCTCGGAGGTCTCGCTCGGGCACTTCGACCCGAGCGAGACGTACGGACGCGAGCGGGAGCCGGCCGAGCTGGAGCTGGCGGAGGGGCTCGTCCGGCTCGGCGAGCTCCAGGACCGGTTGTGGGCGGAGGCCAGGCACGCCGTCCTGGTGATCCTGCAGGGCATCGACGCGGCCGGGAAGGACGGCACCATCCGGCACGTCATGTCGGCGTTCAACCCCATGGGCTGCCCGGTGACGAGCTTCAAGGTGCCGACCGACGAGGAACGCGGGCACGACTACCTCTGGCGCGTCCACCGCCGCACCCCGGCGAAGGGCGAGATCGGCATCTTCAACCGCTCGCACTACGAGGACGTGCTGGTCGTGCGCGTCCACGAGCTCGTGCCGAGGGAGACATGGTCGCGCCGCTACGACCAGATCAACGCCTGGGAGCGCACCCTGGTGGAGGAGGGGACCACCATCGTGAAGTTCTTCCTCGCCATCGACCAGGACGAGCAGCGCCAGCGCCTGCGGGATCGCGTGGAAGACCCCACCAAGCGCTGGAAGTTCCGTCGGGCCGATCTCGACGAGCGGGCGCTCTGGGACAGCTACCGGCGGGCCTTCGAGGACGCCCTCGGGCGCTGCTCGACCGATTGGGCTCCGTGGTACCTGGTGCCGTCGAACCGGAAATGGTTCCGCAACCTCGCGGTGGCCGACATCCTGGCCGACGTCATCGACGACCTGGCACCGGCGTACCCGCCCGGCGAGCCCGGGATCGAGGGCCTGTCGATCACCTGAACGGCGGGCCGTGCCCGGCGGTGGTCTGCCGCCGACCGCACTGCCGGGTCACCGCCGCCGCACGAACCGGCACCAGGTGGGCTGGTCGCCCAGGGGGATCGACTGGACCGGGCCGGCCTCGCTCGTCGACGCCGCTGGGACCACCACGATGCCCGACGGGACGGTGGGAGTAGGGCATGGTTGCAGCTCCGGGCCCGGTACCAGCACCTGGACGGTCGTCGAGCCGGCCTCGTCCAGGGAGACATCCCGCCAGGCAAGCCGGAGGGTGAGCACGTCGCCCGCCTGTGCTGGGGGCAGTCGCAGGCGCGCACCGAAGCTGCCCAGGCCGAGCGCATGGCCGCCGCCCGACCCGGGCGGTGCTCCTTCCGAGCCAGTGTTCGCAACGCGCCGCTCGGCCAGCAGCGCGCCGGCGGGGCTGGAGACGCGAACCTGCAGCGAGGGGATCGCGAGCGGGGCCGCCCCGGCGACGGCGAGCACCCACGCGTCGTCCGACCACGTGACCTCGGAGCGCCACAGCTGCACCGGGCCGGCCGGTTGCAGGGTGAGCTCGCGCCGCAGCGTGACCGGCTCAGCAGTGCGGCCCTGGCTCGACACCACGAGCTCGACCGGGAGCGACACCGGAGGGGCGAACACGGCGATCCGGGTCGCCACCTCGCCGGCGGCCCCCACCTCGACGTCCGCCGAGCCGAGCTCCGTGTCGGTACCTGTCGCCCCATGCGCGAGCACGACCGCGACATGGACCGTGCCGACGGCCCGGCGCGCGAGGACGCTCACCGGGATCACGGCACCCTGGATCGTGGCGCCGTCTTCGGGACTCCGCAGGGCCAGGGCGGCGATCTCGGCGCGTGGGGCGGAGGTGGCCCCCGGAGCAGCGGCTGCCTGCGTCGGGGCGGAGACCACCGCGGCCGACGGGGTGTGGGGGGCTGCCGCTCCGGTGGGAACGCCCTGATCGAGCCCGTGGCCGACGAACCCGGCAGCGATGAGGACGCCGCCGAGGGTGAGGGCCAGCACGATCCGCCGGTCACGGGCGGTGATCGGCGCCTGCGGCTGGGGCGCCGGCGGGAGCTCCTCGATGATCCAGGCCCCCGCGACGTCGGGCTCGCCGGGGTCAGCTTGCTGGTGCCGTGCCGCCACCGCGGACGGGTCCAGGGACCGGATACCGACGTGCATCGCAGGACCCCCCAATGTCGCCAATCCGCGCGTGTTCGGGCCACGCCCGCGGATCGGTCCCGGCGGCGGGGCGGTTTCGCCGCGCTCGGCGAGGCCCAGCCGATCAGAGCAGGGCCCGCGCGTCACGGCCCCCCACCGTCGCAGCGCACTCTGACACGGCGACCGTTCCCCGGGCGTTCCCCGGAGGACCGGCGGTCAGCCTGCGGGGGGTTCGCCGGGGGACGTCACGTCGACGACCTCCGCGCCGGTCGCGGCCACGAGGTCGGCCGGGGCGAGGTGAAGGTTGACGCCGCGGCGGCCGCCACCGATCGCGACCCGTTCGAGGCTCGTGATGGACGCGTCCGCGATGACCGGCCAGGCGTGGCTGGCGCCGAACGGCGTGATCGCCCCGCGCTCGTACCCGGTCACCGTCCTTGCCTCGTCCTGGTCGGGCAGCGAGAGCCGGGAGACGCCGAGATGCGCCCGCAGCTTGCCCCAGTCGAAGCGCCGGCCGCCGGGGACGAGGACGAACACGTAGTCGCCCTCGCCGCGCCGCACCACGATCGTCCGGAGCAGGGCGTGAAGCTCGATCCCCTGCAGGCCGGCGCTCTCCTCGGGACCGTGAGGGATCGCCGTCCGGACCACCCGGTGCGGGATCCCGGCGGCGATCACGGCACGCAGGGCAGGCGTATCGGGGTCCATGACCCACAGGATGCCAGATCGACGGCGAGCTGCCGGCGGCCCGGCTCTCCGGCCCCGGTGACGGCGGCTCAGGCCTCGACG
>JAJYEB010000279.1 GCA_021790375.1 Chloroflexota bacterium
GCTGCCGGGCGCGGCGCGGGCGCTGGTTGCGGGCCGGCTGCACAGCCGGGTCCCCTCGACGATCCTGATCGCGATCGGCGCCTTCATCCCGACCGTCACGGATAGCGCGAGCCGGTTCGGAGACACCCAGCTGCGGGAACTGGGCCACTTTCTTGCGATCGTGTTCATCTTCGCGGGGTTCCTGGTCTCGATCGAGGTGTTCGCCGACGTGCGGGTGCCGTTCACCGGGATCGTGCTGTTCCACGGCCGGCGCGAGCGGGTCCCGGAGGGCGACGCGGGGATGGGCGCGGCGCAGACTCCCTCGGCACGCTGAGGCGCTGGGTATACTGGCCCGTGCCGCCGAGCCGCATCGATTCCGCGGTCCTCGACGCCTGACGACAGCACCTGGAGTTCCATGCGCGTTCGCAAAGCGGTCTTCCCTGCCGCCGGCTGGGGCACGCGGTTCTTGCCCGCGACCAAGGCCCAACCCAAGGAGATGCTCCCCCTCGTCGACAAGCCGGTGATCCAGTACGCGGTCGAGGAGGCCGTCGCCGCCGGCATCGAGCAGGTGATCATCGTCACCAGCAGCCAGAAACGGGCGATCGAGGATCACTTCGACATCTCATTCGAGCTCGAGCACCTGCTCGAGCAGAAGGGCGACATCGAGATGCTCCGCCGGATCCGCCACATCGGCGACCTGGCGACCATCAGCTATGTCCGCCAGAAGGAGCAGCTCGGGCTGGGGCACGCGGTGCTCGTGGCGAAGGAGCTGGTGGGACACGAGCCGTTCGCCGTGATCCTATCCGACGACGTGGTCGTGGGGGAGCAGCCGTGCGTCGGGCAGCTCATCGACGCGTACGAGCGGACGCACGGCTCGGTGGTCGCCGTGATGGAGGTGCCGCCGGACGACACAGGGCGCTACGGGGTGATCGACCCCGCCCCGGACGTGGACACCGGCGACCCACGGCTGTTCAAGCTGCGCGGCCTGATCGAGAAGCCGGCGCCGGGGACCGCCCCGTCGAACTTCGCGATCATCGGGCGCTACGTGCTCACGCCCAAGATCTTCGACAAGCTCGAGCAGACGCCGCGCGGCGCGGGCGGTGAGATCCAGCTCACCGACGCGATCCAGGCCCTGATGGCGGAACAGGATGTGTACGGGTACGCGTTCGAGGGCGTGCGGTACGATGCCGGTACCACGATGGGCTGGTTGAAGGCATCGGTGGAGCTTGCGCTCCAGCGCCCCGACGTCGGCCCCGAGTTCCGGAATTACCTGGCCGGGCTGGACCTGGGGAACTAGCCGCCTGGCGCCTGCGAGGGAGACGATGCCCGAGGTCGGTCGCGTCCTCGGCGGCCGCTATCGCCTCATCGAGCTGCTCGGCGAAGGCGGGATGGCAACCATCTACCGCGCGCACGACAACCAGCTCGACCGAGACGTCGCCGTCAAGCTCCTGCGCCCGCAGTACGGGCGGGACGCTGGCTTCATCGCGCGCTTCCGCCACGAGGCGCAGTCGGCCGCGTCGCTGAACCACCCGAACGTCGTCAACGTGTTCGACTACGGGACCGACGAGGCGGGGCCGTTCATCGTCATGGAGCTGGTCGACGGGGAGAACCTCGCCGAGATCCTGGCCGAGCGCGGGTTCCTGCCGCCGATCGCTGCGGCGGGGATTGCGGAGCAGGTCGCGGAGGCGCTGGCGGCGGCGCACGAGCGGGGCATCGTGCACCGCGACATCAAGCCGTCGAACATCCTGCTGACCCGCGACGGGCGCGCGAAGGTGGTGGACTTCGGGATCGCGCGGGCGCTGGTCGAGGCGCAGCTGACGCTCCCCGGGACCACGCTCGGCAGCGTCCACTACTTCAGCCCCGAGCAGGCACGCGGCGAGCCGGTGACCGCGGCCAGCGACATCTACTCGATGGGGCTGGTGCTGTTCGAGATGGTCACGGGCAGGCGCACGTGGACGGGCGACACGGCCGGTGCGGTCGCGCTCGCTCGACTGGGCAGCCCCGCGCCGCGGCCGTCGTCGATCCGGCCGGAGATTCCGCCGGCGATCGACTCGATCGTGGCGCGCGCCCTGGCGCTGGACCCGGAGGACCGGTTCGCGTCCTCCGCCGGTATGGCCGCCGCCCTGGGCCACTACCTCACCGATCCACGCGCCCCCGCGCGCCTGGGGCCCACCGCGGGAGCCGTGGGAGGCGCGGTGGCGGGAGGTGCGCTCGCCGGAGGTGCGGCTGCCGGAGGCGCGGTGGTGGGAGGTGAGCTTGCCGGAGGTACGCTCGCCGGAGGCGCGGTCGTCACTCCCGCCGGTCCCGGGGGCTTGGCGGGCGGTTCCGCCGGCGTCGTCGGGCCCAGAGGGACCGCGGGCGCCGGAGGAGAGGCCCCGGGATCGGCCGGCGGTGCGGTCGGCGGCGCCGGAGCTGCGGGACTGCTCGCGGCGGGGGCCGCCGCGTCGGGGGTTCCGGAGGAGGTCGGCCCGGGCGGCCCGAGTGCGGCCGGTGCGGCGGGGGGCAGCGGGCCTTCGCCGGCTGCCCCGGCTGGTCCCGGCGAGTCGGCGCCGGGTCCGGGAGTGCCGTCCATCGCCCCCGGCACGCGGCCGGGGGTCATCCGCGGCCCGGCCCCCAGGGCCTATGCACCAGGCTCGTACGCACCTCCGCCCCGCGTGCCGATCGGTGGCGCCCCGATCGAGCCTGAGCCCTACGAGCAGCCGCGCGGGAATGGCTGGGCATGGGCGGCCGGACTCCTGGCGATCCTGATCCTCCTGGTCGCGGGTGCCGGCGTTGCGCTGCTGGCGTCGCGCGGCTTCTTCGCGTCCTCCTCGCCGTCCGCGGCGATGGTGCAGGTGCCGAATGTCCTGGGGCAGCGCCTGGCCGTAGCCGAGAAGACCGCCGGCGACCAGGGGCTGACTCTCAAGGTGGTCGGGCCGAGTCCGTCGGGTTCCGGCGTCACGACGGTGGGATCGCAGGATCCGCAACCGGGCACGCAGGCCGCGCGCGGCACTGCCATCAGCGTCACGCTGGTGACGGTGACCCAGCTGGTCACGGTCCCGGACCTGCGGGGAAAGAGCCAGGTCGAGGCTGGCGCGCTGCTGACCCAGTATGGGTTGACGCCTGGCGCGGTGAACCAGGTGAGCGACCAGGCCATGCCCGTGGGCGAGGTGGTCAGCACGAACCCCGTCCAGGGAACCCAGGTGGCGGCCGGCACCACCGTCATCCTGTACGTCTCCTCGGGGCCCTCGCCGGCGCCCGCCTCGCCGACACCCCTGCCGACTCCGCTCCCGTCCGCGCCGCCGACGCCGCCTCCGTTCACGGCACCTCCGACCCTGCCGCCGGTCACTCCGCCGCCGACGATCGGGCCCCCGACCCCCGCCCCGTCCTGATCTTCAGGCCCCGCAGTGTCGCGGCAGTGGGCCGTGCCGGCCACAGAAACCCGCTTCCGCTGCCGTGCCCGCGCCACTACACTGGCGGCGTGGCGACCTGGCGGTGTCCGTTCTGCGGTACCCCCCAGGCGGAGTCGGCCCGGTGCTGGGTCTGCACCCGATCATCGACTACCTGCGCGACATGCCGCTGGTTCCGCCGCTCGATTGCCGGCAAGCTCGGGTACTGCGCGGTCGACGCCCATCGGAGCCCTC
>JAJYEB010000280.1 GCA_021790375.1 Chloroflexota bacterium
TAGGACTGGCGCAGTGGCATGCCGATGCGCTGCACGACCATGCGGACCAGGTACACCGCGCCGGCCGCCACGAACGAGGGAGCCAGCACCATCGGAACCAGCAGCACCGCCTGGATCACTCGCACCATGGTCACGGTGCGAACCAGCCCCCAGCGGCGCGCGAACCCGGCCGCCGTCAGGGTCGACGCCGCCGTTGCCGCGTTGATCACGGCGAACAGCACGCCGATCTGCCCGGGCCCCACGCCGTAGCGGCGGAAGAACCAGTAGGTCACGAACGGG
The DNA here is from genome assembly GCA_021790375.1 of Chloroflexota bacterium. GTDB lineage: Bacteria > Chloroflexota > Limnocylindria > Limnocylindrales > CSP1-4 > JAJYNJ01. The sequence continues at coordinate 280 of JAJYEB010000280.1, forward strand.
CCGAACATCCCGACCGCCAGGCCGTTGACGCTGTTGGTCGCCCAGAGGCGCATCAGCAGGGGCATCGAGCGCCGCGGCAACCGCAGCCCCCGGCCACGCCCGTCGGTTGACGGCGCCCGCAGGGGTTCCCGGAGTCCGAGCGCCAGCAGGCCAGCCGCCGCGGCGAGCACGGCCGTGGCGAGGAACGGGGCGCGGAATGCCGCGGTCGCCGCTTCGCCGCCCGGCCCCACCTGGCCGACGAGCAGCGCGAGGGGACCGCCGACCAGCGCCCCCACGCTCGATGCGAACGCGAGCCGGCCGAATGCGATGTTCCGGCGCACCGGTGGTGTGATCTCGGTCACCAGCGCCTGTTCGGCCGGCTGGTACGGCCCCACCATGCCGGCGCCCGCGCCGGCGCCGCGGCCGAAGCTCCCCACGGACGCCGCGACGAACAGCACGGCCGGTGAGCGCGAGAACGCGAACGCCACCCCCGCGACGGCCGCCAGGAGAGGAACGACGACCAGGAACGGCTTGCGGCCGATGCGGTCCGAGGCGAGGCCGATGACGGTTGACAGGACGGCGGTGGTGAGGGCCACCGCGACGGCGAGCTCGCCCAGCTGCAGCGCGCTGAAGCCGATCACGGCCACGTACACGGGCACCACCACGCCGGCGAGCGCGCGCGACGCGCTCATGAGCACGCGCGCGGCGATCACGATGGTGAGGTTGCGGTTGCGGGGACGGTGGATGCGGATCACGCCCCGGCGGTCATGAGGCCTGAATGCACCCCCGCATTGTCGCCTCGGGGCCTGTTCGCGTCCTGCGCCACCCCCGGCCTGGATGCGCGTATTGCGGATGCCGTGTAGGATGCGCGGGCCGCGAACCTGTGGCCACGTACGCGCCTGCAGGTTTCGTGCATCGTCTGGCCGGGCTCGGCAGCGGGAGACAGCGTCGCACAGCGGCGCTCGGGGCACGTCTCCCCCGCCGGTCGATACGCGGGATCAAGTCTTCGCTCCCGCGATATCCCCGGTCCCGGCACCGGAGCCGCGCTCACCCGCGCGCGGCAGGTGCCCGCTAGGGGAGAAGACCACGCGACCACAGCGGATCCGTCCGTTGCGGTTTCCTGCCCTCCGCGACCCCGAGGGGTCCGGCACAGGGGACGCGACGAGACCAACCCGCCTGGGCAACGCGGCGTCGCACCTCGAGCGCGTCCTTGAACGCGTCGGGGCTGCATCGCATCGCCTTGGTACCGGGTCACGACATCACGGAGTGGCATCGCTCCGGCCTCGCACTGCCTCCGACCGACTTGGCCGGGCCCTCGACCACGCTGGCCGGGCCAGCGCCCGACTTGGCCGGGCCTGTGCCGGGCTGGTCCCTGCATCCGCTCGCCTGGGCCGGGCCTGCGCCAGCCTGGGTTCCGCATTCGCTCGCCCGGCAGCTTCCGGGAAGCGGCGCGCAGGATCGCCGCGGCTGGTCGTCGCGTTCGCGGCGCTCAGCGCCATCCTCGTGGTGCACCCGGCGGCGGCCGGCATCCCGGCGCCCGGGCTTGCCCCGCCGGCCGATTCGTCCGTGGCCGCGGCGGCCGTGGCGCCGCGCCAGGCGCCGCTCCCACCGTTCACGGCCACGCTGCCGTACCCCGGGGGCGCGGTCGAGGAGGCGCTCGCGAACCGGGATCAGCCCATGGGGGAGGTGCTCGCGGCCCTCTCGACCGGCCCCGGAACCGCGACTCCGGCGGCGGGCGCCATCGCGTCGGCGGACTGGGGCCCGTCCAGCCTGGCAGCGCGGGCACGGATCGCAGCCGCTGCTGCGCCCGTGTCCTCCGCGACCCGCGGGCCGTCTTCCTTCCCTGGGCCGTCAGCGGCTCCTGCGACCGCCGGACGCAAGGTGCCTGACAGCTCTACACGCCCGAAGCCGAAGCCCGCGCCGAAGCCCGCGCCGAAACCAGCGCCGCATGCCGCGACCGCGGCATTGCTGGCTGTCAGGAGACTCGAGGGACCGGTCAGGACCGTACCGGGGATGCCGGCCCCGGAGATGGGCCAGGCCTCCACCTACGGACCGGCCTATCCCGGCCTGATCGCCGTGCCCCGCCGGGGCCGCTGGCTGGTGGAGATCATCTGGAATGGGCGGTACGTGATCCGCCGGACCAACGACTACGGGCCTGATCAGAGGCTGTTCCCGACCCGCGTGATCGACCTGGACGTGGCGACCTTCGAGGCGTTGTCCGGCCAGAGCTGGACTCGCGGTGTGCTGTGGTCGGTGAAGGTCGTGTACCTGCGCTACCTGGGCGCCTGATCGGCGCGGATCTCGAACCCGGCGAGCACCAGCTGCCGTCCGATCCCGCGCCCGTGGTGGTGTGCCATCGCCTGTCGCGCGGCTGCCGCCCGTGGTGCCTCCCAGGTCACGGCCTCGGGTGTCGGCGTGGGAGTGGGCTGCGCTCCCTTCCCGCCGTGGCTCTTCGGCGGCTGGGTGCGGAGAGCGGGCGCGGGCGTGCGCTGCGGCCCGGGTGCCGCTCCGGGATTACCCGCGCCTGTGGGCGGCTTCGACGAGCGTGACGGCGAGCCCGACGCGCCCACCGCGCCCTGCAGTTCGCCCAGCGCCGCACGCAGCGCGGCCCTGGCCTGCGTCGGTGCGCGAGCCAGCAGCGACGACAACAGTTCTGCATGCCGGTCGAGGGCGCGCGCGAGGCCCGGCGGTACGGACCCGTGGCTGGAGGTGTCCGCCGCCGTGATCGTCTGCGAGAGGATGGTGCGGTACGCGCCGACCGCCGCCTCCACCGCGCTCGCGTTGTCGGAGGCGGCGGCGCCCTCCGCCTCGCTCAGCCGGGCGCTCAGCCGGCCTGACTCGGCGTTGAACCACGCCGTCGAGCCGGTAGGCGGCAGGGTGATCGCCTCGATGTCCAGGCGCGTGGCGTAGAGCGGCCCGCCTGGCCCGCTCGCCGCGAAGGCCGCGCCCGAGACCGCGACCAGCAGCGCCGCACCCGCGAGGGCCACGGCCAGGCGGACCCTGGGCCGTGCGCCGGACCATGGCCAGGAACGACCGGCGACCAGGCGTGACCCGCCGCCGCCACCCACCGGCATGTCGGCGCCCTGGGCGCCGGTGGCGGGACTCCAGGCGCCCGCGGCGAGGTCGAAGCGCGCGAGGATCGCTGCGCGCCCCCGGGCGAGCGAGGCCTGGTCGGGCTCGAGCGCGGTGCGGGCGTACCGCTCCAGGGCGCGTTCCACGGGATCGCCGCCGCTCATTCCGAAGCCTCGCCGAGCGGCAGACGGTCGAGATCGAGCGACCCGGCAAGCCGGCGCCGGAGTGCGCCGAGGGCGCGGAACTGCAGCGCGCGCACGGCGAT